>NZ_JBNHFD010000050.1:0-27004 GCF_059089865.1 Arthrobacter sp. Y3221157 | reverse complement strand
GGCGGGCGCGGCGCACCCAACGGCCGCCGCCGACGTCGTCATCTCCACCCTGCCGCCGCGGGCCGCGGACGGGCTGGCAGCCGAAATAGCGGAGCTGAAAACAACCACCCCCGGCGTGCTGCTGGATGTTGCCTACGACCCCTGGCCCAGCCTGGTGGCCTCCGTGTGGCAGGCGGGCGGCGGCACTGTGGTGCCCGGCCTCGAGATGCTGCTGTACCAGGCGGTGGAACAGGTACGCCTTTTCACCCGCCGCGGCGATGACGTCAATGCGGCCGTCATAGATGTGATGTGCGCCTCAGTCGGCCTTCCCCGACGGGCTTTGTAACCGCCCCCCGTGGCAGGATGGAAGATATGTTGCGTTGGTTGACTGCCGGTGAATCCCATGGTCCGGCTCTGATGGGAATTATTGAAGGCGTCCCCGCCGGTGTGGAAATCACCAGCGGGCACATCGCAGACTCCTTGGCACGCCGCCGGCTGGGCTACGGCCGCGGCGCGCGCATGAAGTTCGAGCAGGACGTTGTGACCATCCTCGGCGGCGTCCGCCACGGCATCACCCAGGGCGGTCCCGTTGCCATCCAGGTGGGGAACACCGAATGGCCCAAGTGGGAGCAGATCATGTCCGCGGACCCCGTGGACCCCGAACTGCTCGCCGACCAGGCCCGCAACGCCCCCCTCACCCGCCCCCGCCCGGGGCACGCCGACTTCACCGGCATGCAGAAGTACGGCTTCGACGAGGCACGTCCCGTGCTGGAGCGCGCAAGTGCCCGCGAAACCGCAACGCGTGTTGCCATGGGCACCGTGGCCGCCAGGTTCCTCAAGCACCTCGGGATCGAACTGGTCAGCCACACCGTGTCCATCGCCAGCGTGACCGTTCCGGAAGGCCGGCCGCTGCCTGTCCCCGCCGACGTCATTGCCCTTGACGCCGATCCGCTGCGCTGCTTCGACCGCGAAACGTCGGACGCCATGGTGGCCGAGGTGGACGCCGCCCACAAGGAAGGCGAAACCCTTGGCGGCGTAGTGGAGGTGCTTGCCTACGGCCTTCCCCCGGGACTGGGCAGCTACGTGCACTGGGACCGCCGTCTCGACTCCCGGCTCGCCGCCGCCCTGATGGGCATCCAGGCCATCAAGGGAGTGGAGGTCGGTGACGGATTCCGCACCGCTGCGCGCCGCGGTTCTGCCGCCCACGACGAGATCGTCCGCGACGATGCCGGCCGCATCGTCCGTGCGAGCAACCGCGCCGGGGGCATCGAGGGCGGCATGAGCATCGGCGACGTCCTGCGCGTCCGCGCTGCCATGAAGCCGATTGCAACCGTACCCCGTGCCCTGAAGACCATCGACGTCAGCACCGGCGAGCCCGCGAAGGCGCACCACCAGCGCTCAGACGTCTGTGCCGTCCCGGCAGCCGGCGTGGTGGCTGAGGCGATGGTCGCCCTGGTCCTTGCTGAAGCCGTCACGGAGAAGTTCGGCGGCGACTCTGTTGCTGAGACCGCCCGGAACATCAAGGGTTACCTGGACAGCATTCCGGCGTCCCTGGACTCGATCGGCCAGTAGTGCCGCAGCGTAGCAATACAGGTCCTGTCGGCGACCGGCCGATTGTCCTGATCGGTCCCATGGCCGTGGGCAAATCCGCGATCGGGCAGCAACTGGCGCAGCAGCTCCATGTCCCGTTCGTCGACACCGACGCCGTCATCGTTGCCGGGCACGGCTCCATCGCCGAGATCTTCGCCGGCCGCGGAGAGCATGCCTTTCGGGAAATCGAAGCCCGGACTGTCGCCTCCGCCGTCGAAGCGGCGGAAGGGACCGCAACGGTGATTTCCCTCGGCGGCGGTGCAGTCCTGGATTCCGGAACCCAGCAGCTGATCGGCCGCTGCACCGTGGTGTACCTCGAGTGCGACGCCGAAACTGTCGCCAGCCGCATTGCCCGGAACTCCGGGCGCCCGCTGCTGGCCGGCGACGCCCTGGGCCGCTGGACGGCCCTGTTCGCCACCCGCAAGCCTGTTTACGAACGGCTTGCAGATATCACCCTGGACGTTCGCCACGGCACTGTTGCCGAGCTTGGCGAACGGCTCGAAGCAGCACTGCGGAACTACGCAGCTGCCAAACAGGAAGTTGAACAGTGAACGCTTCATCAACAGTGATCAAAGTCACCGGTGAGTCCGCCGCCAATAATTACGACGTCGTCGTGGGCCGGGGCCTGCTCGGTGAACTTCCCGGGCGGCTGGGTGAGCGTGTCCGCCGCGTGCTGGTCATCCATCCGCGTGCCCTGCGGCTCACCGGCGACACGGTGCGTGACGAACTGGCCGCCGCCGGTTTCACCGCCCTGACTGCCGAGATCCCGGACGCGGAAGAGGGCAAGCACATCCAGGTTGCCGCTTTCTGCTGGCAGGTCCTTGGGCAGAACGATTTCACGCGCTCCGACGCCATTGTCGCCGTCGGGGGCGGTGCGGTGACGGACTTGGCCGGCTTCGTGGCTGCCACCTGGCTGCGCGGTGTGAAGGTCATCCACATGCCCACCAGCCTGCTGGGCATGGTGGACGCCGCCGTGGGTGGAAAGACCGGCATCAACACCGCCGAAGGCAAGAACCTGGTGGGCGCCTTCCACCCGCCGGCAGCGGTCCTGGCCGACCTGGACACGCTGGACACCCTGCCCAGGAACGAAATCATTTCGGGCATGGCTGAGGTCATCAAATGCGGTTTCATCGCCGATCCCGCAATCCTGGATCTGGTGGAAAAGGACACCGCGGCTGTTACCGACCCGCACTCCGAGGCCATCCGGGAACTGATCGAACGGGCCATTGCCGTCAAGGCAAAAGTGGTGTCGGAGGACCTGAAGGAGTCCGGGCTGCGTGAAATCCTCAACTACGGGCATACCCTGGGCCACGCCATCGAACTGGTGGAACGCTACTCCTGGCGGCACGGCGCGGCCGTGTCCGTGGGCATGATGTTCGCCGCCGAACTGGCCCGCAGCGTGGGACGCCTCAGTGACGCCGACGCCGACCGGCACCGCACCATCCTGGAAGGGCTGGGCCTGCCCGTTACCTACCGCCGCGACCGTTGGCAGGGCCTGCTGGACGGCATGCGCCGGGACAAGAAAGCGCGCGGTGACCTGCTGCGGTTCGTCGTGCTCGACGGCGTGGCGAAGCCGGGGATCCTGGACGTGCCGGATACCTCCCTCCTGTTCGCCGCCTACCAGGAGATCGCTTCCTGATGACGGGCGACATGACGGGAACAACCGACTGGCCGGAGGCCGGCTTTCCGGGGATCAGGATCAATCCGGAAACACTGCTGCCTGCAATCGTGAACGAGGATGCCTGCCGCGAAGCACTGGCCGCGTCCACCGACCCCGCGGACCATATCTTCGTCCTGCTGGTGGAAGGCCACGCCGCCGAGGCTGCCGAACTCCTGGCCGAAGCACGGTTCCGGGATCCGGAGTCCTTCCGGCTGCGCGCGTTCGAAGCTGAAGTGCTCCGGGTCTCCAACCGCCCGGACCGTGCGGTGGAACTCTTTCGCCAGCTCCTCAGCGAGGTGCAGGGAACACCGCGCGAAGCTCTCGTGCTGCAGTTCCTGGGCAAGACCCAGTACAGTGCCGGCCAGACGTCCGCGGCGGTGGAGTCCTTTGCCCGTGCACTCGACCTGCGGGTGGCGGAATCGGCTGACGCGGCCCTGATCTACTCGTCCACGGTGGCCCTCCAGCGGGCACGGGACGTCCTGGAACTGGCCTGCTGAACTGCCCCCGCCCTGCTCCGGGGAAACCGGCCGGCGGATTACCGGTAGAATGGTTCTTGGATTTTTTCCGAACCGCGCGATTTTTGACAAACACGCGCCGGCGGGCCACCTGGCTTGCCCGGCCGGCATAGAACGTCTGACCATCCAGCCAGACAGAGAAACCAGAGGAAACCAGTGGCAACCACTAACGACATCAAGAACGGAACGGTCCTTAAGCTCGAGGGCCAGCTCTGGAACGTCATCGAATTCCAGCACGTCAAGCCGGGCAAGGGTGGCGCCTTCGTGCGGACCAAGATGCGGAACGTGATGTCCGGCAAGGTTGTGGACAAGACGTTCAACGCCGGCCTCAAGATCGAGACTGCCACCGTGGACCGCCGCGATTACCAGTACCTCTACCAGGACGGTGCTGACTTCGTGTTCATGGACACCTCCGACTACGACCAGATCACGGTCTCCGGTGCCACCGTGGGCGACGCCACCAACTTCATGCTCGAAAACCAGATGGTGAACATCGCCATCCACGACGGCACCCCGCTGTACATCGAACTGCCGCCGAGCGTCGTGCTGGAAATCACCTACACCGAGCCGGGCCTGCAGGGCGACCGCTCCTCGGCAGGCACCAAGCCCGCCACGCTGGAAACCGGCTACGAGATACAGGTCCCGCTCTTCATCGAGAACAACACCAAGGTCAAGGTGGACACCCGCGACGGCAGCTACCTCGGCCGGGTCACTGAGTAGTGAGCGCACGCGGTAAAGCCCGCAGCAGGGCACTGGATGTTCTTTTCGAGGCCGAGCAGCGCTCTGTCTCACCCTTCGACGTCCTGCGGGCGCGCCGGGAAAAGACGGACCAGATCGTCAATCCGTACACCGTGGAAATCGTCGAGGGCGTGGTGTCCCAGCAGGCCGCGATCGATGAATTCCTGGAGACCTATTCCCAGGGCTGGAGCCTGGAACGGATGCCTTCCGTGGACCGGGCCATCCTGCGGATCGGCACCTGGGAGCTGCTCTACAACGACGACGTCCCGGACGGTGTGGCGGTCAGCGAGGCCGTGGCGCTTGCCAAGACGCTGTCCACCGACGAGTCGCCCCAGTTCATCAACGGACTCCTGGGCCGCCTGCAGCAGCTGAAGCCGTCGCTGCTTGCCTAGCAGCAGCGCCAGGCGAAACATGCCGGAAGGGCCGGCTCCCACGATGGTGGGAGCCGGCCCTTCCGCTTTAAGCCGCCGTGGTGCCTGCCTTACGAGGCCACCGCCGCACGCAGGGCCAGGATCTGCTGCAGTTGCTGCCGTTCCTCCGCCTGGTGCAGCTGCACGTCGCGTCCGCTGAGGATCCGCTGGCGGGTGTTGGCAAGCCGGGTGGCAGCCTTCAGGAATTCCTTCATCTGCCGTTTCCGGCCGTAGCCGCCGGCCCAGTTCAGCACGGTGCGGCGGCCCCCGAGCGTGGCCAGGAGTTCCACCTCGGCCGGTGTGAACCAGCCGGCAGCGGAATATTCCAGCAGCCGCTGCCGCGTCAGCCTCTTCTCGGCGACGCGCAGCAGCACAATTCCCGCGACGGCAAGGAAGAAAATGGGCACCTGGACAACGATGTAATCCAGCAGGAAACCCTGGCCCATGCTGTTCCAGCGGTTGTGCAGGAACATGGCCGGCAGCAACCCCACAACAAAGGCCGCCACCGAAGCCCCCGCATGCCAGCGCCGGGCTGCGAAGCCCATGATCAGCCCGGTAGTGCCCGTGAAAATGGCATGGGCAAAGGGCGACATGACGCCCCGCAGGAAGAACACCTGGGCGAACTCGCTGGCCGGGCTTGCCGATTCGGCGATGGCCCGGCCGAAGTAGAGGATGTTCTCGGTGAACGCGAACCCGCCGGCAATCGTGAACGCGAAGACCACCCCGTCCACCGGTCCGTCGAAATGCCGCCGGGCCAGGAGGAGCAGCAGGAGCAGGCCCAGGGACTTGGCGAATTCCTCCACGATGGGCGCCTGGACGGTGGCCATGTAGGTCTGCAGGTCCGGGATATCCGAAAACTGGAAGGCAAGGACGAAGAAGGGCTGGATCAGGAGGGTGGCGGCGATGGACACGGCCGCACCCCACGTGAAGGCGAAGAAGAGCAGCCGCTTCGGCTCGGGCTCCCACTTGTCGATCACATAGACGGCCAGCAGCACCACCGAGAGCGGCAGCAGCGAGGCCAAGAACCCGATCAGGAAGCCGGCAGCGCCTGTATTGGACAGCAGGAACGGCACCACCAGGAACAGGCTGAGGAACGCGAGGGCGCCACCGGCCACCGTCAGCCCGAGCAGTCCTCCGCTGGTCCGCGCCGACCTCAGCGCGGTTCCCTGCACCTGGGGCGGCAGCACTGCCTCCACCGGCCTGCCCTGGTGCCCTGGCGCCGGCCGGTAGTTCTCCGGCTGCACGTGTCCCATCCAGCTGGGATTGGCCTGGCGGGGGAGCGGGGAGGCCGGGCCGGAGTACGGATCTTCAGGCCACCCGGGCGATGGCTGGCGGGGATGCGTCGACATACCCGAAAGCCTAGGTGTACCGCGCCACCCATCCAAGGATCCTCCCGCCGCGGCGGCCCCGGATGTGACCATCGCCGCGTTCCGCCGGCACCGGCCAGCGGGACGCCGTGTGGTAATTTTGGAACCGCACATGATCCTTTTTTAATTCCGTCCTGTGAGGCGGGGAAAGGGGAGACGAGCGTTGACTTCTGTCACCAGCGCACCGGTTCCAGCCAGGACAGTCCTGAATTCGGCTGACATTGACCGTGCCCTCACTCGTATCGCCCATGAGATCCTCGAGGCCAACAAGGGGTCCAAGGACCTGGTCCTGCTGGGCATCCCGCGCCGCGGCTACCCGTTGGCAGTCCGGCTCGCCGGAAAAATCGCCGCTGCGGACGGCTCCGTTGATGCTGCCGCTATCGTTGGCCAGCTCGACGTCACCATGTTCCGGGACGACCTCTCGCACCAGGGAACCCGGCCGCCCTATCCCACCAAGCTTCCGCGCACCGGCATCGACAACAAAGTTGTGGTGCTGATCGACGACGTCCTCTACTCGGGGCGCACCATTCGCGCCGCCCTGGACGCACTCATCGACCTGGGCCGTCCCCGCATTGTCCGGCTGGCTGTGCTGATCGACCGCGGCCACCGTGAACTGCCCATCCGCGCCGACCATGTGGGCAAGAACCTGCCCACGTCCTCCTCCGAGAAGGTCCGGGTCCGGCTCGAAGAAACGGACACACCCCCCGGCGGCACCCCCACCAACGAAGTAGTGATCGAAGGCGGCTCGTGAAGCACCTGCTCTCCACCCAGGACCTTAGCCGTTCCAACGCCATCAGCATCCTGGACACCGCCGAGGAGATGGCAGCCGTGGGCGACCGCGAAGTGAAGAAGCTGCCCGCGCTGCGCGGCCGCACAGTGGTGAACCTCTTTTTCGAAGACTCCACCCGCACCCGTATCTCGTTCGAAGCCGCTGCCAAGCGCCTCTCCGCCGACGTCATCAACTTCGCAGCCAAGGGATCATCGGTGTCAAAGGGCGAGTCCCTGAAGGACACGGCCCAAACCCTTTCCGCGATGGGCGCTGACGCCGTCGTCATCCGTCACTGGGCATCCGGTGCCCCGCACCGGCTGGCCGCTACGGACTGGATCGACGCCGCCGTCATCAACGCCGGCGACGGCACGCACGAGCACCCCACGCAGGCACTGCTGGATGCTTTCACCATGCGCCGGCACTGGGCGCGGCTGTCCGGCGCTGGCTCCGAGGGCGCCGACCTGAAAGGGATGCGCGTGGCCATCGCCGGCGACGTCCTGCATTCCAGGGTGGCCCGCTCCAACGTCTGGCTCCTGCGTACGCTCGGGGCAGACGTCACGCTGGTGGCACCGCCTACCTTGCTGCCCATCGGCGTCGAAAAATGGCCCTGCAAAGTCAGCTACAACCTGGACGACACGCTGGCGCAGGGCGTGGACGCCGTCATGATGCTCCGGGTCCAGGGTGAACGGATGAACGCGTCGTTTTTCCCCAGCACCCGCGAATACTCGAGGCGCTGGGGCTTCGACGACAACCGCCTGCGGACGCTGGACCGCCTAGGCATGAAGGACACCATCATCATGCACCCGGGCCCCATGAACCGCGGCCTGGAGATTTCCGCGGCCGCCGCCGATTCACCCCGGTCCACCGTCCTGGCCCAGGTCCGCAACGGCGTGTCCGTGCGGATGGCCGCCCTGTACCTGCTGCTCTCCGGGGACACCCGTGAACCAGCCCAACCGGTCCTGGCCACGGCCGGCACCGCCCATACCAAGGAGAGCAACTGATGGCAGGCAACACCGGAACCTATCTGATCCGCGGCGCCTCGATCCTGGGCGGCGAACCGGCGGACCTGCTGATCCGGGATGGCGTCATTGCCGAAACCGGAGCCGGCCTGTCCGCCGGCGATGCAACAGTTATTGACGCAGCCGGCCTGGTTGCCCTGCCCGGCATGGTGGATGTGCACACGCACCTTCGCGAGCCGGGCCGGGAAGACGCGGAGACGGTGGAAACGGGAACCCGCGCCGCGGCACTGGGCGGCTACACCGCCGTCCACGCGATGGCCAACAGCACCCCCGTGGCGGACACCGCCGGCGTGGTTGAACAGGTCTACACCCTCGGCCGCACCGCCGGCTGGGTGGATGTGCGTCCGGTCGGCGCCGTCACTGTGGGCCTCGCCGGCGAGCAGCTCGCCGAACTCGGTGCCATGGCAGACTCCCGGGCCCGGGTCCGGATGTTCTCCGACGACGGCATCTGCGTCCACGACCCCGTGCTGATGCGCCGCGCCCTGGAATACGTCAAGGCGTTCGACGGCGTGGTGGCGCAGCACGCGCAGGAACCCCGCCTGACCGCCGGTGCCCAGATGAACGAAGGCGAAGTCTCAGCCGTCCTGGGCCTGACCGGATGGCCTGCTGTCGCCGAGGAAAGCATCATCGCCCGCGACGTCCTGCTCGCCCAGCACGTGGGCTCCCGCCTGCACGTCTGCCACGTGTCCACGGCCGGATCGGTTGAGATCATCCGGTGGGCCAAGGAACGCGGGATTGACGTCACCGCCGAGGTCACGCCGCACCACCTGCTGCTCACGGACGACCTGGTCCGCAGCTACGATCCCGTCTTCAAGGTCAACCCGCCGCTGCGTACCGACGCCGACGTCCAGGCCTTGCGTGCGGGGCTGGCCGACGGCACCATCGACGTCGTGGGTACCGACCACGCCCCGCACCCCAGCGAGCACAAGGAATGCGAATGGGCACAGGCCGCCATGGGCATGACCGGACTGGAAACCGCGCTGTCCGTGGTGCAGCACACCATGATTGAAACGGGCCTGATGACCTGGGCCGACTTCGCCCGCGTCACCTCCACCGCGCCGGCCAGGATTGGCCGCCTCGGCGACCAGGGCCGTCCCCTGGAAGCAGGGGAGCCCGCCAACCTCATCCTGGTGGACCCGGCGGCACGCTGGACCGTGGACCCGTACCGGATGGCAACCATGGGACGGAACTCGCCGTTCAAGGGCCGCGAACTGCCCGGCAAGGTGGTGGCCACGTTCTTCAAGGGGCACCCCACCGTCCTGGACGGCGAACTGAACGCCCCGTACCCGTACGCAACCGTTCCGGCAGGCGCGTGATGGACAAAATCCTCCCCGGACTGGCGATGCTGGCGGTCGTCGCCGTCGTCTTCGTCCTGCTCGCTATCGGCTGGCGGAACCGCCTGAAGCGCCAGTCCGACGTCGAACAGCTGCCTCCCGTGCCCGCGGCACCCGGCGAGCCGCTCACCACAGCCGAGGGCCAGTATGTTGCCACCACCACCGGCGGCGACTGGCTGGACCGGATCGCCGTGCACGGCCTGGGCATCCGGACCAACGCCACCCTCTCGGTGTACCCCCACGGCGTCCTTTTCGACCGCTCCGGTGCCCCGGCACTGTACATTCCCGCCGCCGCGCTCGGCGGCGTCCGGCAGGACAGCGGGATGGCCGGAAAGTTCGTCGAGAAGGACGGGCTGCTGGTGCTGACCTGGCTGCACGGCTCCCACGAGCTGGACACCGGGTTCCGCACCCGCCGTGCCGCGGACAAGGACACGCTCTATGCAGCACTCCAGGAATTGATCTCCTCAGCCCCGGCCGCAGGTGCCAACAGTGGAAAGTAAGACAGTGACGGATACGCCCGCAGCAAACACGCCAGCAGCCACAGACCCAGCAGTGAAAGCGAATACAGTGACAGCAACTACCTCCGCTCCGGCAGCCCTCGTCCTCGAAGACGGCCGCATCTTCCGCGGAACCAGCTACGGCGCCACCGGAACGGCGCTGGGCGAAGCGGTTTTCGCCACCGGCATGACCGGGTACCAGGAAACCATCACGGACCCCTCCTACGCCCGGCAGCTGGTGGTCCAGACCGCCCCGCATATCGGCAACACCGGCGTCAACAGCGAGGACGCCGAGTCCCGCCGCATCTGGGTGGCGGGCTACATCGTCAGGGACGCCGCACGGCGGCCTTCCAACTGGCGGTCCGAACGCTCCCTCGACGAGGAACTGGTGGAGCAGGGGATCGTCGGCATCCAGGGCGTGGACACGCGTGCCATCACCCGCCACCTGCGGGAGCACAAAACCATGCGGGCCGGCATCTTCTCCGGCGAGTCAGCCCAGGCAACCGACAAGGAACTCCTTGACGCGGTCCTGGCCAGCGCACCCATGGAAGGCGCCCGCCTGGCCGAGGAAGTCAGCGTGGACGAGGCGTACGTCGTGGAGCCCAAGGACCACGGCTGGGACGGAGAACCCCGTTTCACCATCGCCGCGGTCGACCTCGGCATCAAGGCCATGACCCCGGTGCGGTTCGCCGAACGCGGCGTCCGCGTCCACGTCCTGCCGGCCACGGCCACCCTTGAGGACGTCAAGGCCGTAAACCCGGACGGCTTCTTTATGTCCAACGGCCCCGGCGATCCCGCCACAGCCGAAACGCAGGTCAAGCTGCTCCGCTCCGTCCTGGACGAAAAGCTGCCCTACTTCGGCATCTGCTTCGGCAACCAGATCCTGGGCCGCGCGCTCGGCTTCGGCACCTACAAGCTCCGCTACGGCCACCGCGGCATCAACCAGCCCGTCATGGACCGCCGCACGGGCAAGGTGGAAATCACGTCCCAGAACCACGGCTTTGCCGTGGACGCCCCGCTCGACGGCGCCACCCAGGCTCCGGAGGAGCGCTACGGCCGCGTTGAGGTCAGCCACGTCAGCCTCAACGACGACGTCGTCGAGGGCCTCGCCTGCCTGGACATCCCCGCGTTCTCCGTCCAGTACCACCCCGAAGCGGCGGCCGGCCCGCACGACGCCGCCTACCTCTTCGACCGCTTCATCGAACTGATGGCGGGAACCCGGGACGGCCGCACCGCCAACCTGTCAAAGGAGCCCGTGGACTCCGTGCACAACCCGATCGACCGCGACGCCGCCCTGCAGCAGGGCACCAACAAGACTGAGGACAAGAAGTAATGCCCAAGAGAACAGACCTTAAGAGCGTCCTGGTCATCGGATCCGGACCCATCGTCATCGGCCAGGCGGCCGAGTTCGACTACTCCGGCACGCAGGCCCTGCGTGTCCTCAAAGAGGAGGGCCTGCGGGTCATCCTGGTGAACTCCAACCCTGCCACCATCATGACGGACCCCGAGTTCGCCGACGCCACCTACGTCGAACCCATCACCCCGGAGGTGGTGGAGAAGATCATCGCCAAGGAGCGTCCGGACGCCGTCCTGCCCACCCTGGGCGGGCAGACGGCCCTGAACACGGCCATCGCGCTGGACAAGAACGGCGTGCTCGAGAAGTACAACGTGGAGCTCATCGGCGCCAACATCGCCGCCATCGAACTCGGCGAGGACCGTGAGAAGTTCAAGGGCGTGGTGGAGCGTTGCGGCGCCGAGTCCGCGCGCAGCCACATCATCCACACCATGGACGAGGCCTTCAAGGCCGCCGAGGATCTCGGCTACCCTATGGTGGTCCGCCCCTCCTTCACCATGGGCGGCCTGGGCTCGGGCCTGGCCTACAACGAGGACGACCTGCGCCGCATCGTCGGCCAGGGCCTGCAGTACAGCCCCACCAGCGAGGTCCTGCTCGAAGAGAGCATCCTCGGCTGGAAGGAATACGAGCTCGAGATGATGCGGGACAAGAACGACAACGTGGTTGTGGTCTGCTCCATCGAGAACTTCGATCCCGTTGGCGTCCACACCGGAGACTCCATCACCGTGGCTCCCGCGCTGACCCTGACCGACCGCGAGTACCAGAAGCTGCGCGACGTCGCCATCGCCGTCATCCGCGAAGTGGGCGTGGACACCGGCGGCTGCAACATCCAGTTCGCCATTGATCCCGCCACGGGCCGCGTAGTGGTCATCGAGATGAACCCCCGGGTTTCCCGCTCGTCCGCCCTGGCGTCCAAGGCCACCGGCTTCGCCATCGCCAAGATCGCCACCAAGCTCTCGCTGGGCTACACCCTGGACGAGATCCCGAACGACATCACCCAGAAGACCCCGGCGTCCTTCGAGCCCACCTTGGACTACGTCGTGGTCAAGGTGCCCCGGTTCGCGTTCGAGAAGTTCCCCGCAGCGGACAACACGCTGACCACCACCATGAAGTCGGTGGGCGAAGCGATGGCCATGGGCCGCAACTTCACCGAAGCCCTGCAGAAGGCCCTGCGCTCCCTCGAGCAGAAGGGCTCGCAGCTGGACTTCAGCAGCGTTCCCGAATGGGAAGTCCCGGAGCTCATCGAAAAGGCCAAGCGCCCCACCACCGAACGCCTGCACCAGGTCCAGCGTGCCCTCCTGGGCGGTGCCACGGTGGAGCAGCTGTTCGAAGCCACCAAGATCGACCCGTGGTTCCTTGACCAGCTCCAGCTGCTGAACGAGATTTCCCGCGAAATCCGGCAGGCCGGCGCCCTCACGAAGGAGATGTTGCAGCGCGCCAAGCGCCACGGCTTCTCGGACGAGCAGATCGGAACGCTCACGCACAACTCCGAAGCCGTGGTCCGTGGCGTCCGGCAGGCCCTCGGCATCCGCCCGGTCTACAAGACAGTGGACACCTGCGCCGCCGAATTCGCCGCCTACACCCCGTACCACTACTCCGCCTACGACGAAGAGGACGAGGTGGCGCTGCACTCCAAGCCGTCCGTCCTCATCCTGGGCTCCGGGCCCAACCGGATCGGCCAGGGCATCGAGTTCGACTACTCCTGCGTGCACGCCTCCATGGCACTGCGCAAGGCCGGCTACGAAACTGTGATGGTCAACTGCAACCCGGAAACCGTCTCCACCGACTACGACGTCTCCACCCGCCTGTACTTTGAGCCGCTGACGCTCGAGGACGTGCTGGAGGTCATCGCGGCCGAAGAGCGGACCGGGGGCGTCATGGGTGTGTTCGTCCAGCTCGGCGGCCAGACACCGCTGAAGCTTGCACAGCAGCTCGCCGACGCCGGGGTTCCGATCCTTGGCACCTCCCCGGAGGCCATCGACCTGGCCGAGCACCGCGGAGCGTTTGCCCGGGTCCTGGACAAGGCAGGACTCGTCTCCCCGAAGAACGGCACCGCCGTGTCCTTCGAGGACGCCAAGAAGATCGCAGACGAAATCGGCTACCCCGTGCTGGTGCGCCCGTCCTACGTCCTGGGCGGCCGCGGCATGGAAATCGTCTACGACGAGGCCAACCTCTCCCGCTACATCGCCAACGCCACCGAGATCACCCCGGACCACCCGGTCCTGATCGACCGCTTCCTGGAGGACGCCGTCGAGATCGACGTCGACGCCCTCTTCGACGGCACCGACATGTACCTTGGCGGCATCATGGAGCACATCGAGGAAGCCGGCATCCACTCCGGCGACTCCGCCTGCGTCCTGCCGCCCATCACGCTGGGCAGCAACGTCATCGAGCGGGTGCGCACGGCCACCCGCGCCATCGCCGAGGGCGTGGGCGTGCGGGGCCTGATCAACATCCAGTTCGCGCTGGCCTCGGACGTCCTGTACGTCCTCGAAGCCAACCCCCGCGCATCCCGCACGGTTCCGTTCGTGTCCAAGGCAACGGGCGTCCAGATGGCCAAGGCCGCCGCCCTGATCGGCACGGGCGTGACCATCAACCAGCTCCGCAGCGCCTACAAGATGCTGCCTGAGACGGGTGACGGATCCACGCTGCCCCTGGACGCGCCGGTGGCCGTCAAGGAAGCAGTCCTGCCCTTCAGCCGCTTCCGGACCCTCGAAGGCAAGGTCGTGGATTCCCTCCTCGGCCCGGAAATGCGTTCCACCGGCGAAGTCATGGGCATCGACAAGCACTTCGACACCGCCTTCGCCAAGAGCCAGGCCGGCGCCAACAACGCCCTGCCCACGGAGGGCAAGGTCTTCGTCTCCGTGGCCAACCGCGACAAGCGCTCCGTCATCATGGGCGTCAAGCGGCTCTCGGACCTCGGTTTCGAAATCGTCTCCACTGGCGGCACCGCCGATGTCCTGCGCCGCAACGGTATCCAGGCCACCCCGGTCCGGAAGGTTGCCGAAGGCAGCAGCGCCGAAGGCGAGGGCACCATCGCCGACCTGGTGGTTGCCGGCGAGATCGACATGGTATTCAACACGCCGTCCGGTGGCGAGGCCCGCAGCGACGGCTACGAGCTGCGCGCCGCCGCCACGTCGATCGGCATTCCCTGCATCACCACGGTGGCCGAATTCAACGCGGCGGTCCAGGCCATCGAGGCCCTGCGCACCTACGAATGGTCGGTCACCAGCCTGCAGGAGCACGCCGCCGCCCTGGCGGAATCGCAGAAGGCGGCCCTGCAGAATGCCTGACCAGGTATCCGGCGCCGGCCGGGAGTCATTCGGCTCCCGGCTCGGCGCCGCCATGACCGCCCGCGGCCCGCTCTGTGTCGGGATTGACCCGCACCCTGCCCTGCTGAAGAGTTGGGGACTGGACGACGACGCCGCCGGGCTGAGGAGCTTTTCGCTCACCGTCCTGGAAGCCGTGGCTTCCCTCGCTGCCGCGGTCAAGCCGCAGGTGGCGCTCTTTGAGCGCCACGGTTCGGCGGGCATGGCTGTGCTGGAAGAGCTCCTCGCCGCCGCCCGGGACGAGTCGGTGCTGACGATTGCCGACGCCAAGCGCGGTGACATCGGATCCACCATGGCCGCCTACGCGGACGCTTGGCTGCGCGACGGATCACCGCTGGCAGCCGACTCGGTGACCCTAAGCCCGTACCTGGGCTTTGAATCGCTCCGGCCGGCCCTGGACCTGGCCGCGGAGACCGGACGGGGCGTCTTCGTCCTCGCCCTAACCTCCAACCCGGAGGGCCCGTCCGTCCAGCACGTTGGGGGAGCGGAGTCCGTAGCGCGCGGGATCGCCGGAGCCGCCGCTGCCGAGAACACCCGCTACCCCGGTGCGCTCGGTTCCGTCGGGCTGGTGATCGGGGCAACCGTGGGCAGCGCCCTGGCTGACCTTGGAATGGATCTTGCGGCAGTGCGGGGTCCCATCCTCGCCCCCGGGCTGGGCGCGCAGGGGGCCACCCCGGCCGATCTCCGGGCAACGTTCGGAACGGCCTATTCCCAGGTGCTGGGGACCTCCAGCCGGGACATCCTCGCCGCCGGCCCGGGACTTGGCGGCCTCCGTGACGCGGCCCTGAGGACGCTGGACGGGCTGCGCGGCGAATAACGTTCCGTTTGCCTGGATGCATTGATTCAGGCCGCACCAGAGGGTAGTTTCAGGGACAGGTTCAAGGGCGGCCGCCCTTGGACGAATCCGCCGAATCCGGGGGTGTCCGCCATGGTGCTGCGACCTTTGACCGCATCGGAACGGGCTGACGCCCTGAACAAGGCAGCCGCCGCCAGGGCCGCCCGCGCGGCGGCCAAGCAAAGCCTGAAGAACGGCAAGAGGTCCGCTGCGGACATCATCAACTCCGCCATGGAGGACGACGCCCTGGCGCGGATGCGGGTTTCCGAGCTTCTCGAGGCGCTGCCCGGAATCGGCAAGGTCCGGGCGGCGGCCATCATGGAGCAGCTGGGCATTGCCACCTCCCGCAGGGTCCGCGGGCTGGGCGTCCACCAGCGCCGGGCGCTGGTAGATTTTATAGACGAGCATTAGGGCGGGCACGTACCCCGCCCATCCCCGAACTCCGGCAAAGGAATACGTGAGCAAGAAACCTGGACTGACAGTCCTCGCTGGTCCGACGGCTGTTGGCAAAGGCACCGTGTCCACCTACATCCGCGACAACTACCCCGAGGTCTGGCTTTCCGTCTCGGCCACCACCAGGGCGCCACGGCCCGGCGAAGTGGACGGCGTCCACTACTTCTTCAAGTCCAAGGAGGAGTTCGAGCAGCTCATCGCAGACGGCGAGCTGCTGGAATGGGCAGTGGTCCACGGCCAGAACACCTACGGCACTCTGAAGAGCACAGTGGACAAGGCCATCGCCGAGGGCCGTTCCGTGCTCCTGGAAATCGACCTGCAGGGTGCACGGCAGGTCAAGGCGGCCGTGCCGGACGCCCAGTTTGTCTTCCTGGCCCCGCCCACCTGGGACGAAATGGTCCGCCGGCTGGTGGGCCGCGGCACCGAAACGCCCGATGAACAGCAGCGGCGCCTGGAAACCGCTAAACTGGAACTTGCTGCTGAACCGGAGTTCGACCACACCGTCATCAATGACGACGTCCGCCGGGCAGCGGACGAGCTTGTTTCACTCATGGGGCTGACCCCGCATCCGCATCTGCCGGAACCGTCAGCCCGCTAGGAATTTGGAGAATTCGTGTCCACGAACCTTGAAGGCATCATCAACCCGCCGATCGACTCGCTGCTCGAGGCAGCCGATTCCAAGTACGGCCTGGTGATCTTCGGTGCCAAGCGTGCTCGTCAGATCAACGCTTACTACGCCCAGCTGCACGAGGGCCTCTTCGAGTACGTCGGCCCGCTGGTCGACACCAAGCTGAACGAGAAGTCGCTCTCGATCGCCCTGCGCGAGATCAACGAAGGCAAGCTGGTTTCCACGCCGATCGAAGCCGCAGAGTAATTTGCCGCTGAACTGACTTGCTGTTGACGGAGGTCACGTGCGCATAGTCCTCGGAGTCGGGGGAGGGATCGCCGCCTACAAGGTGGCATCGCTCCTCCGGCTTTTTACTGAAGCCGGCCACAACGTGACCGTCATTCCCACGGAGGCGTCCACCCGCTTCGTGGGGACTGCCACTTGGGAGGCACTGTCCGGAAACCCGGTCAGCAACAGCGTTTTCGATGACGTCCACCAAGTCAACCACGTACGCCTTGGCCACGAGGCCGACCTTGTGGTGGTTGCACCGGCCACGGCCGACCTCCTGGCCAAGGCCGCGACAGGACAGGCCGGCGACCTCCTCACCAACACGCTCCTCATGGCCCGCGGACCGGTCCTGTTCGCCCCGGCCATGCACACCGAAATGTGGCAGCATGCGGCCACCCGCGCCAACGTGGAAACCCTCCGCGGCCGGGGCGCAGCCGTCCTGGAACCTGCCACCGGGCGGCTGACGGGTGCCGATTCGGGCCCAGGGCGGCTGCCTGAACCGCAGGTCATTTACGACGCCGCCATGGCCCTGGTCCAGGGCCAGACCGACTTCCAGCTGCCGCTGGCGGGCCGGACCGTCACCATCAGCGCCGGCGGCACCCGCGAACCCCTGGACCCGGTCCGGTTCCTTGGCAACCGGTCCTCCGGGAAGCAGGGGGTGGCCCTGGCCGTGGCTGCCCGCAATGCCGGGGCAACTGTCCGCCTGCTGGCTGCCCACATGGAAGTTCCGCCGCCCGCCGGCGTTGAGGTGGTGACGGTCGAAACGGCACTCCAGCTGCGCGAGGCCGCGTTGGCTGCGGCCGCGGATTCAGACGTCGTCATCATGTCCGCCGCCGTCGCCGACTTCCGGCCGGCCGTGGTCTCCAATACCAAAATCAAGAAGCGCGATGACAGCGCCGATCCCGTCATCACACTGGTCCGCAACCCGGACATCCTGCATGAACTGGTTGAAGTCCGGAACGCCGCCGGGGACGAAGGACGGCACCGGCTGATCGTCGGATTCGCCGCCGAGACCGGCGACAGCCAGGGAGACGTCCTGGCATACGCTGAGGCCAAGCTGCAGCGCAAGGGCTGCGACCTCCTGGTGGTCAACCACGTCGGTTCGGACAAGGTGTTTGGCCAGGACACCAACTCCGTGGTCATTCTGGCCCGTTCCGGCTCCGAACCCCAGGAGGCGTCGGGGACCAAGGCAGAGGTTTCCGAGGCCATCATCAACCGCATCGGTTTCGAACTGAACTCTGTTTCACCCCGGGCCTGAGTGTTCCGCGCCACGTTTGCTTCGCGGGAAGACATCTCCCGCGGGGCCAACGTGCTCCAACCAGTAAGGTAGTTGAGTGACTTTACCCCTGCACCTTCCCCAGACTTCCGCGGCCACGCCCCCGGCGCTCCGGCTCTTCACGTCCGAGTCGGTCACCGAGGGCCACCCGGACAAGATCTGCGACCAGATCAGTGACGCCATCCTGGACGCCCTGCTGGCCGCAGATCCGGAATCCAGGGTCGCCGTGGAAACCATGGCCACCACCGGCCTGGTGCATGTGGCAGGCGAGGTCACCACCGACGCCTATGTGGAGATCCCGCAGATCGTCCGGGAGACCATTCTCGGCATCGGCTATGATTCGTCCGCGAACGGATTCGACGGCGCCCGCTGCGGCGTTTCGGTGTCCATCGGCCAGCAGTCCAATGACATCGCCGGCGGCGTCTTCAACTCCCTGGAGGCCCGCGAGGGGCGCCAGGAGGACGATTACGACCTGCAGGGTGCGGGCGACCAGGGCCTGATGTTCGGCTATGCCAGCGACGAAACGCCCTCGTACATGCCCACGCCCATCTGGCTTGCGCACCGCCTGTCCGAGCGGCTCACCGAAGTCCGGAAATCCGGCGAACTGCCGTACCTGCGGCCAGACGGCAAAACCCAGGTCACTGTAGGGTACGACCGCGATCTTCCTGTTTCGGTGGAGACCGTGGTCATCTCCAGCCAGCATGCTGAAGGCGCAAGCCTGGACCAGCTCCGTGCCGACCTCGCGGCCGTGGTCATCGAGCCTGTTCTTGCCGGGGCAAACCTGGACATCTCCCGTGCCAAAAACATCCTGAACCCGGCCGGGGAATTCGTCATCGGCGGCCCTGTGGGTGACGCCGGCCTGACCGGGCGCAAGATCATCGTGGACACCTATGGCGGCATGGCCCGCCACGGCGGCGGTGCCTTCTCGGGCAAGGACCCGTCCAAGGTGGACCGCTCCGCCGCCTACGCCATGCGGTGGGTCGCCAAGAACGTGGTGGCCGCCGGACTTGCCAAGCGAGCGGAAATACAGATCGCCTACGCCATCGGACAGGCCCGACCGGTGGGCACGTACGTCGAAACCTTCGGCACCGAAACCGTGGACCCCGCCAAGATCAGCGCCGCAATCGCCGAGATCTTCGACCTGCGCCCCCGCGCCATCATCGACGCCCTTGACCTGAAGCGGCCTATCTACGCCAAGACAGCAGCCCACGGGCACTTTGGCCGCGACGAGCCCGACTTTACCTGGGAGCGGCTGGACCGTGTGGACGAGCTGAAAGCATTCTTCAACGCCTAGGACACTGCCGGGAGCCCGAATGTCAGTGCCCGGTGCTTGGCTTGCCATGTCCGGACGGAAACTGAATGGAGGCGGCAGCCGTGGTTGGTGACAGGTCCTTCCAGCCGGGCTCTGCCCTTTCCAGCGCGGGGGGACAGCCCGTGCAGCCCTCCCTGCTCCAAGGCTTTCCATCAAGGAAGCTGCCGGGCGGCGTACCACTGGCTGCCACGCTTCCGGTGGCCCGTGTGCTGGTGGAATCCTCGCTGCCGCACCTGGACCGGCCCTTCGATTACGCGGTCCCGGCCAGCATGGACGAAGAAGCTTCACCCGGTGTCCGGGTGAAGGTCAGCTTCAACGGCCAGGATCTGGCCGGGTTCCTGCTGGAACGGCTCGCGGAATCCGACGCCGGGACCAGCCTCCTGCCGCTGGGCAAGGTGGTTTCACCGGTTCCCGTGCTGACCCCCGCTGTACGGGAACTTGCCGCCGCGGTGGCCGCCCGGTACGCGGGAGCCCTCAGCGATGTCCTCCGCCTTGCCGTGCCGCCCAGGGTGGCCCGCCTGGACAAGGAATTTCTACTCACCGCCACGGAGGGGGCGGCGGAAGCCGAAGCACCCACTGGTTCGGTATCACCCACTGGCCCGGAAGCAGGCACGGGCGCGGATGCTGCGGCTGCATCCGGCCTGCCGGCCGCCTCCGCGTGGACGGATTACCGCAACGGTCCGGCGTTCCTGCGCCACCTTGGCAGCGGCGGATCCCCGCGCGCCGTCATCAATCCGCTGCAGGGGTACGGGCCCGGAGGCTGGCCCCGCCTGCTGGCCGAGGCGGCCGCCGCCGCCCACGCCGCCGGCCGGGGCACAGTCCTGGTGGTTCCCGACTACCGCGACCTGGCCCGGCTGGAAGATGCCCTGCAGGCCGTGCTGCCGGAGGCCGCCGTCGCCCGGCTCACCGCGGAGGACGGGCCAACGCCCCGCTACCGCAACTTCCTGCGCCTCCTCGCCGGGCAGGCCACCGTGGCCATCGGCACCAGGTCAGCGGCGTTCGCCCCCGTCCGGAACCTTGGCCTGGTGGTGTGCTGGGACGACGGCGACGACCTCCACATAGAGCAGCGCGCACCGTACGCCCATGCGCGGGAGGTCCTGCTGCTGCGCGCCGAGCAGGAGGGCGCGGCCTGCCTGCTTGCTGGGCACTCCCGCAGCACCGAGGTGCAGCGCCTGGTGGAAGCCGGGTGGGTGCTTTCCGTGGAGGCGGACCGACAGGATGTCCGCCGCACCGTGCCCCGGGTAGTTAATACCGCAGACAGCTTTGAACAGGAACGGGATCCATTGGCCACGGTGGCCCGCTTGCCCGGAGCCGCCTGGCGCGCCGCCAAGGAGGGCCTGGAACGCGGCCAGGTCCTGGTCCAGGTGGCGCGCGCCGGTTATGCGCCGTCGCTTGCCTGTGAAACCTGCCGTGAACCCGCCCGCTGCGGGACGTGCCAGGGGCCGCTGGCGCTGGCCGGCACCTCCGCCCTGCCACAGTGCCGCTGGTGTTCCACGCCCGCTCCCGACTGGAGGTGCGGCCACTGCGGCGGGCGGCGGCTGCGCAAAGGTGCCACCGGCGTGCTCCGCACCGCGGAGGAACTTGGCCGCGCGTTCCCCGGCACTACCGTGGTGACGTCCTCCGGCGACCAGGTGAAGTCGTCCGTGGGTGGCGGCAAGGCCCTCGTCGTGGCGACGGTCGGGGCAGAACCTGTTGCGGAGGGCGGCTATGCGGCGGCGCTGCTGCTGGACGGCGACTCGCTGTTGCGCCGTGAAACGCTGCGCGCCGGTGAGGACACAGTCCGGCGCTGGTTCAATGCCGCCGCGCTGGTCCGTCCGGCGGCAGCCGGGGGACTGGTGGTGGTAACGGCGTCGGACACCGCCGCCACCGGTGCCCTTCTCCGTTGGGACCCGGCCGGCTATGCACAGCGGGAACTGTCCCTCCGTGCCGAACTCCAGTTGCCCCCGGCTGTACGGATTGCCTCGGTCACGGGGCCCAGGGCCGCCGTCGAGCATTACACCGGCGCGGTGGAAGCCCAACTCGCCGCGGCCGGGATTGCACTCCGCACGGCAGGGCCCGCGCCCGTGCTGCTGAGCGGTCCGCCCGCGCCAGGCCGCCCTGCCGAGGACGTCCGGACGCTGCTGTTCTTCACCTACGGCCAGGCCGCCGCCGTCGTCCGCGTGCTCCGGGTGACGCGGGCCGCTGCAGCCGCCAAGCGCACCATGGATCCGGTCCAGCTCCGGCTGGACGGCGTGGACGTACTCTAGCGCGTCCTGCCGCGGCGCCGCTTGACGATCTCGGCGGCCACCTCCACCAGTTGCCGTGCCGATTCATCCCAGCTGAACTCCCGGGCACGGGCCAGGGAGCTGCGGGACACCGCCTGCCAGGTGGCGGGATCCTGGAGCCTGGCCACCGCCTCGGCGAACTGCCCCGGTGAGGCGGGATCCACGTACGTTGCCGCGTCGCCACCCACTTCCCGGAAGATGGGAATGTCGCTGGCGATAACAGGAGTGCCGAGCGCCATGGCCTCGACCAGGGGGAGCCCGTAGCCTTCGGCGCGGGAAAGGCTCACCAGGGCCGTGGCGGTCCGCAGCAGCGTCGCGTATTCCTCGTCGGTCACACCGTTGTGGAAGACCACGGAGGCATCCGGTGCAACCAGGGCTTCCAGCTCCACCCGCCGCTGCGGGGTGATCCGGCTGAGCAGATGGAGGGTGTAGCCGGGAAGCTGCGCCATGCCGGTTACCATGGTCTCCACATTTTTGTAGGGCATGAAGGAGCCCATGTAGACGATCGACTTCTCCGCGCCGGCCTCTGCGGGCCGGGGGTCCAGCTCCGGCTGCGGGGCGTTGCTGATGATCCGCACCGGGCGGCGGGTCAGGCGGTACTTGGCAATGAGCGCTTCCGTGGTCCGGCTGACCGTGGCCACCGTATCGGCCCGGTTGAGGAGCACCCGCTGCGGCCAGAATGCCTTGTGGTAGAGCCGCCACAGCAGGCGGACGGGCGCGGGCAGGAAGCCGGGAGGATCCGGGTGCTCGTAATAGATGAGGTCGTGGAGGGTCAGGACCAGTCCGTATTTCCGCCCCCAGCTGCCCATGGTCTGCATGGGGCACACCACCACGTCGGCGCCCAGCGCGTTGACCGTGCGCGCCACGAACAGCTCCCGGGGGGACAGCGGGCTGCTGATCAGGGTGTAGGGGACATCCGGAAGCAGGGCAAGCTGCCGGACGTCCGAAATCAGGATGGAAACATCGGCGATTTTCGCCGTCGCGGCAATCAGGCTTGCGCCGTAGCGGCTGATGCCGTCGTGGTGGTCTGTCCTGGTGAAACGGGCATCGATGACGATCTTCACGCGGGGTGGTCCTCCAGGAAGCTGCGGATGTAGCGGGCGGCCGGCTCGGGCGTCTCGTAGTGGATCAGGTGCCCGACGCCGGGAATCACATTGAGCTGCGCGTCCGGAAGGAGCGCCGCCAGGCGGTGCTGGTCCGGCAGCATGGCGATCTCGTCCTTTTCCCCGGCAATCAGCAGCACGGGAAGGTGCAGGCTTCCGGCCACCTCTGCCACGTGGCTGTTGACGGAGGCGGTAAAGGCTTCGAGCAGGCTGTCCCGGTTCGCGAAGGCGCTGAAGTAGGCATGGTGCTGGCCATGGATGAAGCGGCGGAGGCCGCTGTCCTTCGTCTTGGCCATGGCTTCGCTCATCACGCGGACGATCAGCGGGCTGCGCAGCAGCGCGAGCCCCAGGGGCCCGGGGAGGCGGGCACCCAGGCGGTAGTACAGCACCGCCAGCCGGGTCATGATCCCCTTCGGCCCCTCGAGCGCAGGGGCGGCGATGGGGTTGATGAGGATGAGCGGGTTGACTGCGTCCGGATTGGCTGCCACGAAGTGTGCGGCGATGATGGACCCGAACGAATGGCCCAGCAGGACAGTGTCAGGGCCCAGGCCGAGTGCCGCCATCAAGTCCGTGATGAACCGCCCGTACCGTTCCACTGAGTGTGCGCCGGCCCGGAACGCCCCGGAACTGCCGAATCCGGGAAGGTCGGGCATGACGAGGCGCATGTCGGGAAGCTGGTCAGCAACCCGCAGCAGGCCATGGTGGTCGCCACGGAAGCCGTGGATGACCAAGATGGTGCGCGTGTGCGGGGTGGCGTGCAGGGGTTCACAGGTCCAGTAGGCCACCGTAGCCCCGTCCACCTCCACGGTGGCGGCGGTGGTGCGGGCGGCGAGGTCAGGACTGATGTAGGCGGCCGCGGAGGACTGTCCCGGGCTGGTTGTTTTCATTGCCTCCGGCTCCTAGTTGACGTTGTCCGGATGGGAACCGGTGCGGTGTCCGCGCTCGAGCCCCGCGATGGCTGCCATGTCCCGCTCGGAGAGTTCGAAGCCGAAGACATCCAAGTTCTCCCGGATCCGCGCTTCGGAGCTGGCCTTGGGAATGGCCACATGGCCAAGCTGCATGTGCCAGCGCAGGATCACCTGGGCGGAAGTCCTGCGGTGTTCTGCCGCGCACGCCCCGATCACCGGATCGGCAAGCACCTCGCCCCTGCCGAGGGGGCTCCAGGCCTCAGTCATAACGCCCAGCTCCTTGTGCTTGCTGCGCAGTTCCTCCTGCTGCAGCCAGGGGTGGAGCTCAATCTGGTTGACGGCCGGAACCACCTCGGCCGTCTGCAGCAGCCGGTCCAGGTGTGCGGGCTGGAAGTTGCTGACGCCAATGGCGCGCACCTTGCCTTCCCGGTAGAGCGTTTCCAGTGCCCGGTAGGTCTCCGGGTATAGCCCCTGCCGCGGGCAGGGCCAGTGGATGAGGTACATGTCCACGTAGTCCAGCCCCAGGTTGACCATCGACTCGTCGAAAGCCCGGAGCGTGGCGTCGTAGCCGTGGTGGTCGTTCCAGACCTTGGTGGTGATGAAGATGTCCTCCCTGGACAGGGCCGGAAAGAGCTCACCTGAACCTCCGCTGCCCGCCTGCGCGCTGAGCTGGGGGCTGATGCCACGCGCCACGCCCAGCTCGTTGCCGTACATTGCTGCCGTGTCGAAGTGGCGGTAGCCCGCAGCCAGGGCCATCGCAACGAGCCCTTCGGCCTCGGCAGCGGGCACCTTGTACAGCCCGAAGCCAAGCTGGTTGATCAGCACGCCGTTGTTCAGGCTGAGCCGAGGTGAGGTTCTCATGGCATCGACTCTACCCACTCGCGGTGGCGAGGCCTTCGAAATCCACCAGCCGCCGCGCGGTTGCTTCATCCAGGATCAGGTCGGTGGCCAGGTTTGCTGCCAGGGCTCCCCGCAGGCTGTCGATCTTGGAGGCGCCGGAGACCACGCAGATCCTGCGCCGCACCTGCCGCAGCTGGGAAAGAGCAGGTCCGGTGGAGCGTTCATTCAGGACGATGCCGTCGGAGGACCCGTCGCCGCGGAAGAAGACCGTGGCAACGTCACCCACCACATCGGAGGTGGCCAGCGCGTGGAGGTCGTCCTCGTCCAGGTAGCCGCCGGAGTAGACGTGGCTCGGGTAGTCGGCATCCACCGAGCCGACGCCGAAGATGGCGATGCTCATCTTCGCTTGCAGGGCCAGGATGCGCTGCACGCTGCGTTCATTCCACATGGCCGTCTTGGTGGCAGCATGGTCGAAAAAAGCGGGCACCGGGAACTGCTCCACGCGCGCCCCGTACGCACTGCCGAAGCGGCGCATGATGTCACTGGCGTAGGTAATGCCGGTGGTGTGCATGTTGCCGGCGCCATTCAGCTGGACAATGACGCTGTCATGGGTGATTTTCCGGGTCAGGTTCCGGCTGACCGCACTGATGGTCGATCCCCACGCCACCCCGATGATGGTGTTGGAGTCCACCAGCGGCCCGATGGTCCGGGCTGCCTGGATGGCCACCCGGTCCAGGGTTTCGGCTTCATTGAGCGTCTCGAGGACGGGCACCACGTGCACGTCCACGTTGTAGCGGCGCCGGATCATGCCCTCAAGCTCGGGCCCGGTGTCCAGGGGGTTGCGGATCTGGACCTGGACCAGGCCGGATTCGCGGGCAGCGGAAAGAAGCCGGGAAACCGTTGACCGGGAGGTCCTAAGTTCCCGTGCGATGGCATCCATGGTCAGGTCCTGCAGGTAGTACATCTGTGCAGCGCGGAGGGCATCCGCGTGCCGGGAGGGGTTCATCGGCGATCCGTTCTGCACGTTTGTGCATTGAGCTTGACTCCATTTTCCATCAGTTCAACCATGGTTTGGGAACGGCGGCGCCAGCGTCCGGCGGCCGCGCATCAGGAAAAGTCACCAGGAGTAGTTGTGGGAGCCACAGAGCCAACCGTCCATCCATCCGCGCCCCGGCAGTCCGCCGAAGCGCCGAAGCCGGGGGTGGAGCGAAGCCCGGTGCACAACCTGAGGCGGCGTCCGCATGCCAAAGTGCTGGTGGTGGGTGGCGGCATCAACGGCGTGGGCACATTCCGCGACCTGGCCCTGCAGGGCGTTGACGTGGCACTCGTGGAACGCGGTGACTACTGCCAGGGTGCCAGCGGTGCTTCATCGCACATGATCCACGGCGGCATCCGCTACCTGGAGAACGGCGAGTTCCGCCTGGTCCGGGAGTCGGTAGTTGAGCGCAACAGGCTGCTCCGGATCGCGCCGCACTACGTCAAGCCGCTGCAGACCACCATTCCCATCTTCAGCACCTTCTCCGGCGTCCTGGCTGCGCCCTTGCGCTTCCTCACGCACAAGCAGCAGGGCAGGCCCACGGAGCGCGGCGCCTTCCTGATCAAGCTCGGCCTGAGCCTCTACGACTCCTTTTCGCGAGCCGGCGGCACAGTGCCCCGGCACCGGTTCCTGGACCGCAAGCGTGCTCTGGCGGAGCTCCCCGCGTTGCGGCCCGACGTCAAATACACGGCCACCTACTTCGACGCGTCCGTGCACAATCCCGAGCGGCTCACCCTCGACGTGCTGCAGGACGGCGAACTGGCCGGCCGGACGGGCACTGCACCGGGGCAAGGGGACACTGCCCGTGCCAGCAACTACGTGTCACTGCAGTCCGTGACGTCCCGGCCCAACCCCGGAACCGGCAGGGGGAGCGCCGTCCGGCTCCGGGACGAACTGACGGGGGAGGAATTCGACTTCACCGCCGACGTCATCGTCAACACCACCGGCGCCTGGGTTGACCTGACCAACCAGGCGATGGGCTCTGCCTCGTCCTTCATGGGCGGCACCAAGGGCTCGCACATCGTGCTGGACAACCCCGCCCTGCTCGAGGCCTGCCGGGGCGGGGAGATCTTCTTCGAGCACACGGATGGCCGCATCGTCCTGATCTACCCGATAGGTGACCGCGTGCTGGTGGGCACCACCGACGTGGATGCCGACATGGCCGAGGACGCCGTCTGCACCGACGAGGAAATCTCTTACTTCTTCGACCTCATCGGGCACGTGTTCCCCTCGGTCCCGGTGTCCCGCGGACAGATCGTCTACACCTTTTCCGGCGTGCGGCCCCTGCCCCGGCATGACGCCACCCAGCCGGGCTTCGTCTCCCGCGACTACCGGATCGAGCGCCGCGGTCCGGCAGCCGACGGGACGGGCGCCGTCGTCCTGAGCCTGGTTGGCGGCAAGTGGACCACATTCCGTGCCCTCGCCGAGCACCTGGCCGACGACGTCCTGGCCGAGCTGGGCAAGGGCCGCAAAGTGACCACGGCCCAGCTGCCCATCGGCGGCGGTGCGGGCTTCCCCGCC
>NZ_JBNHFD010000049.1:0-27079 GCF_059089865.1 Arthrobacter sp. Y3221157 | reverse complement strand
GTCGGCGTCGGCCTGGCCCCGCGCCGCCACGTAGCTGTTGTACGTGGCCACCTGGGTGGCATACGAGCGGTAGCCGCTCGCCAGCACCATCGACACGCCATCCCGCGCGGCGGCCGAGAACATCGCCTCGGCCGCTGCCGCCGTCGTGCTGTTCAGCAGGGCAGCCTCCCCGGACACGGCCATCGCGACGGCGGGGCGCACCAGATCGGCCGGCGCGTACGCCGCCGGCACCAGCGGCCGGCGCTTGTTGACGATCACCCACGGGCTCGCCGGGTCCGTCAGGGAGAACTGCCGGGGCAGGGCGGCGGAGGGCGACGGCGAAGGGGCGGCTTCCGGAGCTGCGGGAGGCACTGCGGCGGCCTCCGCCGTCGGGGTGGCCGAGGCGGTGGAAGCAACGGGGGAGGGGGACGTTGAAGGAGGGGCTGACGACGGCGCGGCCGCGGGGGGTGCGTCCGGCGTGCAGGCCGTCAGGACAGCCAGTCCGGCGCCTGCCGCCAGGAAACGCGTGAAGTTTCGGCGGCTGGAAAGGGGTGAGCCGGAGCAGTCGTGGCACACCTGTGCTACACCTTCCGCAGCAGCATGCGTCGGACCGTGTGGTCGGCCTCTTTGGTGAGCACCAGCTGCGCCCGGCCGCGGGTGGGCAGGACGTTCTCCTCCAGGTTGGGCTCGTTGATGCGCTTCCAGATCTCCCGGGCGGTGGTCTCCGCTTCCTCGTCGGACAGGCTGGCGTAGCGGTGGAAGTAGGATTCCGGCTGCGCGAACGCCGTGCTCCGCAGTTTCCGGAACCGGTCCACGTACCACTCCTCGATGTAGGACGTTTTGGCATCCACATAAATGGAGAAGTCAAAGAAGTCGCTCAGCGCCAGGCCCTGCCGGCCGTCATGCCGGGGCCGCGCGGGGGCCAGCACGTTCAGGCCCTCCACAATCAGGACGTCCGGCCGGCGGACCACTACTTCCTTGCCCGGAACAATGTCGTACGTGACATGCGAGTACCAGGGCGCCCGGACCTCCTCGGCCCCGCCCTTGATCTCGCTTACGAAACGGAGGAGCGCCCGCCGGTCGTAGGACTCTGGAAAGCCCTTGCGGTCCAGCAGCTGGCGGCGCTTGAGCTCAGCCAGGGGATAGAGGAAGCCGTCAGTGGTGATCAGCTCCACGTTGGGCGTGCCCGGCCAGCGGCGCAGCATCTCGCGGAGCACGCGGGCGATGGTGGACTTCCCCACAGCCACGGAACCGGCAACGCCGATCACGAACGGGGTGCGCTGGGTCTGCTCGCCCAGGAAGGTGGTGGTGGCCGCATGCAGCTGGCCCGCCGCCTCAACGTACAGGTGCAGCAGCCGCGACAGGGGCAGGAAGACCTCCCGGATTTCCGTCATGTCCAAGGGATCGCCCAGGCCGCGCAGACGGACAATATCCTCCTCGTTAAGAGGCTGTTCCATCTGTGCTGCCAGCCTGGACCAGGTCTGCCGGTCCAGCTCCACGAACGGGGAGACACCCTCTCCATTCGCCTCGTTGCGTTGCAAAGTCACGCTAGTGATTCTGCCCCGCCCCCGGCACATAGCGAAATGCAGGCGCATCCGCGGGCGCCGCCCGCCTGCCACATATAAGTCCTCCGGGGCTCGGCCTCGCGTTTTAAAGCTACGGCTCCCAGCCGATAGTCTTTAGCGTATGTGTGGAATCGTGGGATATGTGGGCCGTCCGGTTGACGGTGTAATTGCCGGTCACAGTGCGTTGGATGTTGTCCTGGAGGGGCTGCGCCGCCTGGAGTACCGGGGCTACGACTCCGCCGGGGTGGCGGTGGTGTCCAAGGGCAGCATCGAGGCGCGGAAGAAGTCCGGGAAGCTGAGCAACCTGGTGGCCGAGCTGGAGGCCCGGCCGCTGCCGGAGACCGTGACCGGGATCGGCCACACCCGCTGGGCCACGCACGGCGGCCCGACGGACCGGAATGCGCATCCGCACCTGGCCGACGGCGGCAAGCTCGCCGTGATCCACAACGGGATTATCGAGAACTTCGCCGAGCTGAAGTTGGAGCTGCTGGACAAGGGCGTGGAGTTCCTCTCCGAGACTGACACTGAGGTCGCTGCCGCGCTGCTGGCGGATATTTTCCGCAACAAGCTGGGCGGGGACACGTCTGACGGCGGCCTGACCCGGGCCATGGAGCTGGCCTGCCAGCGCCTTGAGGGCGCGTTCACCCTCCTGGCGGTGCACGCTGACCAGCCCGACGTGGTGGTGGCCGCGCGCCGCAACTCACCTTTGGTGGTCGGTTTGGGCGAGGGAGAGAACTTCCTGGGCTCTGACGTGTCCGGGTTCATCGACTACACCCGCCGGGCGGTGGAGCTGGGCCAGGACCAGATTGTCACCATCACCGCGGACACGGTGGAGATCACGGACTTTTACGGCAACCCGGCCGCGGGCAAGGAATACCATGTGGACTGGGACCCGGCCTCTGCTGAAAAGGGCGGCTTCAGCTCCTTCATGGAGAAGGAAATCCATGACCAGCCCGACGCCGTGGCGCAGACCCTGCTGGGCCGGTCTGACATCAACGGCAAGCTGACCCTGGACGAGCTGCGGATCGATGTTGAACGCCTGAAGCAGGTCAACAAGATTATCGTGCTGGCCTGTGGCACCGCCGCGTACGCGGGTACGGTGGCGAAGTACGCGATTGAGAACTGGTGCCGGATCCCCACCGAGGTGGAGCTGGCGCACGAGTTCCGCTACCGCGACCCGATCCTGGATGAGAACACCCTGGTGGTCTCCATCAGCCAGTCGGGGGAGACCATGGACACGCTGATGGCTGTCCGTTATGCCCGGGAACAGGGCGCGAAGACCATTTCCATTTGCAACACCAACGGTTCCACCATTCCGCGCGAGTCCGATGCGGTGCTGTACACGCACGCCGGCCCGGAGATCGCGGTGGCTTCGACCAAGGCGTTCCTGGCCCAGATCACGGCCGCGTACCTGCTGGGCCTGTACCTGGCCCAGCTGCGCGGCAACATCTTCTCCGGCCAGATCAAGGACGTCCTCGCGGACCTGAACAAGATCCCCGCGAAGATCCAGAAGATCCTGGACAACGCCGGACCGCTGCGCGAACTCGCCCGGAGCATGGCGGACGAGAAGTCCGTCCTGTTCCTGGGCCGGCACGTCGGCTACCCGGTGGCGCTTGAGGGTGCGCTGAAGCTGAAGGAAATCGCCTACATCCACGCCGAGGGCTTTGCCGCCGGTGAGCTCAAGCACGGCCCGATCGCCCTGATCGACGAGGGCCAGCCGGTGTTCGTGGTGGTCCCGTCCCCGCGCGGCCGCGACTCGCTGCACGCCAAGGTGGTCTCCAACATCCAGGAAGTCCGCGCACGCGGCGCCCGCACCCTGGTCATCGCCGAGGAAGGCGACGAGGCGGTCAAGGCCTACGCCGAGCACGTCTTCTACGTCCCCGAGACGCCCACCCTGCTGATGCCGCTGCTGACTACCGTCCCGCTGCAGATCTTCGCCGCGGAACTCGCCGCGGCCAAGGGCTACGACGTGGACCAGCCCCGCAACCTCGCCAAGAGCGTCACCGTAGAGTAGTGCCATGATCGTAGGCATTGGGGTAGACGTCGTTGACATTGATCGGTTCGGCCGGCAGCTTGAGCGCACACCGGGCCTTCGGGACCGTTTGTTCGTCCCCGCAGAGCGGGAACTGAACATCCGGTCCCTGGCCGCCCGGTTCGCCGCCAAGGAGGCCGTGGCCAAGGTCCTGGGTGCGCCCGCCGGCATGAACTGGCAGGACTGCTGGATCGGCCTGGACCATAACGGGCCCACCGTCCAAGTCAAAGGCACCGTGCTGGCCGTCGCCGAAGCCAAGGGTGTCAAGCGCTGGCACCTTTCCATCAGCCACGACGGCGGGATAGCCACCGCCACTGTCCTGGCCGAGGGCTGATCCTGCCCCGGGCCCGTCCCAGGTGACCGGATGATCAGCGCCTTCACCGGAACGCAGGTCCGGGCCGCCGAGGAACCCCTCCTGGCGGCCGGGCTGGGCGACGTCCTGATGCAGCGCGCCGCCCACGGGCTGGCCAACGCCGTCATTGCCGAACTCCGCACCCGCGGCCGCCGCATTTACGGCGCGCGCCTCGTCGTGCTGGCCGGCAAGGGCAACAACGGCGGTGACGGGCTCTACGCCGCTTCCTTCCTCGCCGCCCGCGGCATGCATACGACGGCGGTCCTCACCTCGGGCGCCGGCCACCAGCAGGCGCTGGCTGCCTTTGAGCGTGCCGGCGGACGCGCCCGTGACCTCGCCGCCGCCGCACCCGGTGAGCTGGCGGCGGAAGCCGCACGGGCCGACGTCGTCATCGACGCGATCCTAGGAACCGGAGCCAAGGGCGGGCTGCGGGGGAGTGCGGCCGTATTCGTCGAGGCCATCACCGGGGCCCGCCGGCAGGCCGGGCACGGATGCGTGGTGGCTTGCGACCTGCCCAGCGGCGTGGACGCCGATACCGGCGCGGCGGTGGAACCCGTGCTGGCGGCCGACCTGACTGTCACCTTCGGAGCCGCCAAGAGCGGGCTGCTGGCCGACCCCGGTGCGGACTATGCCGGCCGGGTCCACGTGGTGCCCATCGGCATCGAGGACAACTTTCCCCGGCCGTCCGTACGCAGGCTGGAAGCGCAGGACATCGCAGAACTCCTGCCGGAGCCCGACCGCCGCGCCCACAAATACTCGCGCGGCGTCCTGGGTGTGGTGGCGGGATCCGCAACCTACCCGGGAGCCGCCGTCCTGGCCTGCCGTGGCGCGCTTGCCGCAGGCGTGGGGATGGTGCGGTACCTGGGCCCGCCCGGGGTGGCGGACCTGGTGCGCCAGTCCTGCCCGGAAGTGGTGTGCAGCACCGGCTCCGTGGCGGACAACCGCGTGCAGGCTTGGCTGGTGGGCTCCGGGATGGGCCCGGACGACGATGACCAGTTGGCGCGGGCCCGGGACGCCGTTGAAACCGGGCTCCCCACGGTGGCCGACGCCGGCGCCCTGCCGGCCCTTCCCGACAGGCTTGCCCCGCACGTGGTCCTCACCCCGCACGCCGGCGAGCTCGCCACGCTGCTGCAGCGCCTGGGCGGGACCGAAGACCGTGCCGCCGTGGAATTGGCAACACTGGACGCCGCCCGCCGCGCAGCCGCACGGACCGGTGCCACGGTCCTGCTGAAAGGCGCAACCACCCTGGTGGCTGCACCCTCCGGCGACGTCTACAGCCAGGCGGACGGCACACCCTGGCTCGCCACCGCCGGCAGCGGTGACGTCCTGGCCGGCGTCATCGGTGCGCTGCTCGCCCAGGCGAATGCCGGCGTCGAACGCTTGAATGGGCTCTCCGCTGACGAGGACGGCCGGTGGGCCACCTTTGCCGCGCTGGGAGCGGCGCTGCACGGCAAGGCCGGGAGGGCGGCGTCGGACGCCAATTCGGGAGGTCCGATCACTGCTGGCGTAATCGCCAGCGCGATTCCCGGCGTCTGGGGTAAAGTCAGCATGCTTAGCAATCCGGGTGGCCCGAAACGTAATAGTCACAGCCACCCGCTACGGTAGGCATAGTTCGCACCGGCAGCTGGGGGCGGTTCTGGACCGCTGCCGACCAACGATGAGGAGCATTATGGAAGTCTGGCCTGGATCGGCTTATCCGCTTGGCGCCACCTACAACGGCACCGGCACCAACTTCGCCCTGTTCAGCGAACGAGCAGAAAAAGTGGAACTGTGCCTCTTTGACGATGACGGCAAGGAAACCCGCATCGCGCTGGACGAAGTGGACGGCTACGTGTGGCACTGCTACATCCCGCAGATCCAGCCCGGCCAGAAGTACGGCTACCGCGTGCACGGGACCTACGATCCCGCCTCGGGCAACCGGTTCAACCCGAACAAGCTCCTGCTGGACCCCTACGCCAAGGCCATCCACGGCCAGATCGACTGGGATCCCGCGCTGTTCACCTACAACCTGGGCGAGCCCGACTCCGTCAACGACGCTGACTCAGCCAAGCACATGATGATGGGCGTCGTCATTAACCCGTTCTTTGACTGGGAGGGCGACCAGCAGCTGCGCATCCCCTACCACCAGTCCGTCATCTACGAGGCCCACGTCAAGGGCCTTACCCAGCTACACCCGGACGTGCCCGAGGAACAGCGTGGAACCTACGCCGGCGTGGCGCATCCCGCCGTCATCGCCCACTTGCAGAAGCTCGGCGTCACCGCCATCGAGCTCATGCCCGTGCACCAGTTCGTTAATGACGGAACCCTTGAGGACAAGGGCCTGAACAACTACTGGGGCTACAACACAATCGGCTTCTTCGCGCCCCAGAACACCTACAGCTCCACCGGCGATACCGGCATGCAGGTCCAGGACTTCAAGGCCATGGTCCGCTCATTGCACAAGGCGGGCATCGAAGTCATCCTTGACGTGGTCTACAACCACACCGCCGAAGGCAACCACCTGGGCCCCACGCTGTCCTTCAAGGGCATCGACAACGCCGCCTACTACCGGCTGATGGAGGGCGACGAAAAGCACTACATGGACTACACGGGCACCGGCAATTCCCTGAACGTCCGGCACCCGCACTCGCTGCAGCTCATCATGGACTCGCTGCGCTACTGGGTCACCGAAATGCACGTGGACGGCTTCCGCTTCGACCTCGCCTCCACGCTGGCCCGTGAATTCTATGACGTGGACAAGCTGTCCACCTTCTTCGAACTCATCCAGCAGGATCCGGTAGTTTCCCAGGTCAAGCTCATTGCCGAGCCGTGGGACGTCGGCCCCGGCGGCTACCAGGTGGGCAACTTCCCGCCGCAGTGGACCGAATGGAACGGCAAGTACCGCGACACCGTCCGCGACTTCTGGCGCGGCGAGCCCGCCACCTTGGGTGAGTTCGCCTCCCGCATCACCGGCTCGGCGGATCTCTACGAGCACTCCGGCCGCCGTCCCGTGGCCTCGATCAACTTCGTCACCGCACACGACGGCTTCACCCTGGCGGACCTGGTGTCCTACAACGAGAAGCACAACGAGGCCAACGGCGAGGGCAACAACGACGGCGAGTCCCACAACCGGTCCTGGAACTGCGGTGCCGAAGGTCCCACGGACGATCCAAAGGTGCTGGCGCTCCGGGCCCGCCAGCAGCGTAACTTCATCGCCTCGCTGCTCCTGTCCCAGGGCGTGCCCATGCTCCTGCACGGTGACGAGTTGGGCCGCACCCAGCAAGGCAATAACAATGGGTACTGCCAGGACTCCGAATTGACGTGGATCAACTGGGACAGCATCGACCAGCCGCTGATCGAGTTCACCGCCGCCGTCAATGCGCTCCGCGCCAAGCATCCCACGTTCCGCCGCAGCCGGTTCTTCGACGGACGGCCCGTCCTACGGGGAGAAGGCGAACGGCTGCCGGACATCGTATGGCTGGACCCGTCCGGCGAGACGATGAAACCCGAAGCCTGGGACAGCGGGTTCGGCCGCTCAGTGGGCGTCTTCCTGAACGGGGACGGCATCCAGGGCAAGGACACCCGGGGTCGCAGGATCACCGATGTGAGCTTCCTGATGTTCTTCAATGCCCACGATGACACCGTCAAGTTCACGCTGCCTTCAGACGAGTACGCACCGGCCTGGGACGTCATCATTGACACTGCCGGGCAGAACGCCGACACTGAACCGGTTTCCGCCGGGCAGCCGTTGCCGGTTGAGGCCAAGTCCCTCGTGGTCCTGCGCGCCCACACTGTTGAGGAAGTCGAGCCGGACCACTCCGTTGCAGCTTCGCTGGCCGCGCTCACGCAGACGTCCAGCAGCGAGACGGAGACCATCAGCACCCCCGTGGTGGCGGAACCCGGAAAGACCACCAAGGTGGGGGAGCGGAAGGCTGGGAAAAAGTGAGGGCACCCGCATCCACGTACCGGCTGCAGATCCGCAGCAGTTTCACGCTGTTTGATGCCGCCGAACAGGTTCCGTACCTGAAATCGCTGGGTGTGGACTGGGTATACCTCTCACCCATCCTCACCGCGGAGCAGGGCTCGGACCACGGCTACGACGTGACCGACCCCTCCGCCGTCGACCCCGCCCGCGGCGGCCCGGAAGGACTGCTGGCGCTGTCCAAGGCAGCCCGCGAGCACGGCATGGGCGTCCTGGTGGACATCGTCCCCAACCACGTTGGGGTTGCCTCACCGCCGCAGAACCCTTGGTGGTGGTCGCTGCTCCGGGAGGGCCGCGGCTCGCCCTACGCCGAAGCCTTCGACGTCGACTGGGACCTCGGCGGCGGCAAGATCCGGCTGCCCATGCTGGGCTCGGATGAGGACCTGGACAAGCTGGAAGTGGTGGACGGCGAGCTCCGCTACTACGACCACCGCTTCCCGCTGGCTCCGGGCACCTACACGGAGGGTGACTCCCCGCAGGACGTCCACAGCCGCCAGCACTACGAGCTGATGGGCTGGCGCCGCGCCGATGCCGAGCTCAACTACCGCCGCTTCTTTGCCGTCACCACCCTGGCGGGCATCCGGGTGGAGGACCCCAAGGTCTTCGAGGAAGCCCATGCCGAGGTGGCTCGCTGGTTCCGTGAGGGACTGGTGGACGGACTCCGGGTGGACCACCCGGACGGTCTGGCCGATCCGGCCGGGTACCTGCGCTGGCTGAAGGACCTCACGGGTGGGGCCTATGTCCTGGTGGAAAAGATCCTGGAGCCGGGCGAGGTCCTGCCCGGCGACTTCGCCTGCGAGGGAACTACCGGCTACGACGCCCTGGCGGACGTGGACCGCGTGTTCGTGGACCCCGCCGGCCAGGCGGCCCTCGACTCGCTGGACGCGGAACTGCGCGGGACGTCCGGGCCGGCGGACTATGCGGAAATGATCCGTGACACCAAGCGCATGATCGCGGACGGGATCCTACGGTCCGAGGTCCTCCGCCTGGCCCGGCTTGTGCCGGAATCCTACGGACTCGCCCTGGAACAGGCGGCGGACGCGATCGCCGAGATCATCGCCGCCTTCCCGGTCTACCGCACCTACCTGCCCACCGGCGCCGAGGTCCTCAAGGAAGCGTGCGAGTCCGCGGCCGAACACCGGCCGGACCTCGCCGTTGCCGTGGGAACCCTCCTGCCGCTGCTGCTGGACCCCTCCAACCCGATCGCCGTCCGGTTCCAGCAGACCTCCGGCATGGTGATGGCCAAGGGCGTGGAGGACACTGCGTTCTACCGCTACACCCGGCTGGGAACCCTGACTGAGGTGGGTGCCGAACCCACTGAATTCGCGGTCACCCCCGACGAGTTCCACCACCGGATGCGCCGCCGGCAGGAGGACCTTCCGCTGTCTATGACCACCATGTCCACTCACGACACCAAGCGCAGCGAGGATGCACGGGCCAGGATCTCCGTGATCGCCGAACTCCCGCAGGAGTGGACCGCAACGCTGAAGACCCTTCGGGAGCTGGCGCCGGTCCCGGACGGCCCGTACGAGAACCTGCTGTGGCAGGCCATCATCGGGGCGTGGCCCGCCAGCCGGGAACGGCTGCAGGGCTATGCGTCGAAGGCCGCCCGCGAGGCGGGCAACTCCACCAAGTGGACAGAGCCCAACGAGGACTTCGAGTCCGCAGTGAACGCTGCGGTGGACGCCGCGTTCGACAACCCCCGGGTCAACAAGGCCGTCGAGGAGTTCGTGGCACGGATTGACGCCTATGCCGCCTCCAACTCAGTGTCGGCCAAACTGGTCCAGCTCACCATGCCGGGTGTGCCGGACGTCTACCAGGGCAGCGAGTTCTGGGAACGGTCCTTGACGGACCCGGACAACCGTCGGCCGGTGGACTTTGCACTCCGGGCCGCTGAGCTGGAGAAGCTTGACGCCGGGACGTTGCCGGACGCCGGGACGGAAACCAGCAAGCTTCTGACCACGTCGCGGGCACTCCGCCTGCGCCGGGACCGGCCGGAACTGTTCCAGGGCTACACGCCGGTTGCTGCTTCCGGTGCGGCGGCCGGCCACCTGCTGGCGTTTTCCCGCGGCACCTCGGAAACATCACCTGGAGCGGTGACGCTGGCCACGCGGCTGCCCGCGGGACTGGAAGCCGGCGGCGGCTGGCGGGACACCGCCGTCGAACTCTCCGCTCCGATGCGTGATGAACTGACCGGCGCCGCCTTCGGGCCGGGACCCGTTTTGGTGGCGGATGTCCTGGGTACCTACCCGGTGGCTTTGCTGGTTCCGGTGGATGGAGAGAACGCATGACCCTCGTCAATGACGGTCCCGAACGCTTCGATGTGTGGGCGCCGGAAGCCGCGTCCGTGGTCCTGCTGGCTGATGGCCGGCAGTACCCCATGCAGAAGAAGGAGACGGTGCCCGGCGCGGAAGGCTGGTGGACCGCCCCCAGCGCCCCAGCGCAGGGCGACGTGGACTACGGCTACCTGCTGGACGGGGATAGCAAGCCCCTGCCCGACCCCCGGTCCCGCCGGCTTCCGTCCGGCGTCCACGAACTGTCCAGGACGTTCGACCCCGCCTCCTACGCCTGGCAGGACTCCGGCTGGCGCGGCAAGGACCTGAAAGGCTCGGTGATCTACGAACTCCACGTTGGCACCTTCACGCCTGCCGGGACCCTGGACGCCGCGGCGGAAAAGCTGGACTACCTGGCCGGACTGGGCATCGACTACGTGGAACTGTTGCCCGTCAACGGATTCAACGGAACCCACAACTGGGGCTACGACGGCGTCCAGTGGTACACCGTCCATGAGGGCTACGGCGGGCCGGCCGCATACCAGCGGTTCGTCGACGCGGCCCACGCCGCCGGGGTGGGCGTCATCCAGGATGTGGTCTACAACCACCTCGGACCCAGCGGCAACTATCTGCCCAGGTTCGGCCCCTACCTCAAGCAGGGGGACGCGAACACGTGGGGCGACTCCCTGAACCTGGACGGTGCCGGCTCGGACGTGGTGCGTGAATACATCCTGGACAACGCTGCCCTGTGGCTGCGGGACTACCACGTGGACGGGCTCCGCCTGGATGCCGTGCACGCCTTCCGGGACGAGCGCGCCGTGCACCTCCTGGAGGACCTTGGGGCCTTGGGTGATGCCGTGGCCGCGGAAACGGGGCTGCCCAAAACGCTCATCGCGGAATCGGACCTGAACAATCCGCGCCTGCTCTACCCCCGGGATGTCAACGGCTACGGGCTGGCGGGGCAGTGGAGCGACGATTTCCACCATGCGGTCCACGTCAACGTCAGCGGCGAAACCACCGGGTACTACTCCGACTTCGACTCCCTGGGCGTGCTCGCCAAGGTGCTCAAGGACGGGTTCCTGCATGACGGAAGCTACTCCAGCTTCCGCGGACGGCACCACGGCCGGCCTATTGACACCGCACTGGTGCACCCTGCGGCGCTGGTGGTCTGTAACCAGAACCACGACCAGATCGGCAACCGGGCCACGGGGGACAGGCTCTCGCAATCGCTGTCCTATGGGCAGATCGCCGTGGCTGCGGTGCTCACGCTCACGTCGCCGTTCACCCCCATGCTGTTCATGGGGGAGGAATGGGGTGCCTCCACGCCGTGGCAGTTCTTCACGTCGCACCCCGAGCCCGAGCTCGGTAAGGCCACCGCGGAAGGGCGCATCAGGGAGTTTGAGCGCATGGGGTGGGATCCCGCCGTCGTGCCCGATCCCCAAGACCCGGAAACCTTCCGCCGGTCCAAGCTGGACTGGGACGAGGCCGCCAGCGGCGACCACGCGCGGCTGCTGGACCTGTACCGGCAGCTGACCGCGCTGCGCCGCCAGCACACCGAGCTGGCCGGGCTGGGATTCACCGAAACGGACGTGACGTTCGACGACGACGAGCGCTGGCTGCGGTTCCGCCGCGGCAGCGTCGAGGTGCTGATCAACTTCTCGGACGCAAAAGTACGGCTGGAAGGGGCTTCCGGCTCCGTGCTGCTGGCCACGGACGAGGGAACCGGCCTGGAAGGCGAGTCCCTTGCCCTGGCTCCGTGGAGCGCAGCAATCCTCAAGTCCTGACTGTTGGACTGAAGCGGCGCCGCGGGCAGGCATTTGTCAGCCCGCGGCGTAACTTTCCATCGTTGTCCTGTTACCGGGATCACAGCTGGCAGGATGGAACGTATGACTTTTTCTGCAGCGGGGGACCGCTACGATTCCATGCCCTACCGCCGCGTCGGCCGCAGCGGCCTGAAGCTACCGGCAATCTCGCTGGGTCTGTGGCACAACTTCGGCGACGACAAGGGCTTTGACGAACAGCGCGCCATCCTCCGCCGCGCGTTCGACCTCGGCGTGAACCACTTCGACCTCGCCAACAACTACGGTCCGCCGGACGGCTCGGCCGAGACCAACTTCGGCCGGCACCTGCAGGACGACTTTAAGCCCTACCGTGACGAGCTGGTCATCTCCACCAAGGCCGGGTACTACATGTGGCCCGGACCCTACGGAGAGTGGGGTTCCCGCAAGTACCTCATCTCCAGCCTGGACCAGTCCCTGCAGCGGATGGGCCTGGACTACGTGGACATCTTCTACAGCCACCGGCCTGATCCGGAGACCCCGCTGGAGGAGACCATGGGGGCCTTGGACTACGCCGTCCGCTCCGGCAAGGCCCTCTACGCCGGCATCTCCTCCTACACACCGGAGCAGACCGTCGAGGCAGCCCGGATCCTGAAGGAACTGGGTACGCCACTGCTGATCCACCAGCCCAGCTACTCCATGCTCAACCGCTGGACCGAGGACGGTTCGCCCAACCTGTACGAGGTCCTCGATCAGGTGGGCGCCGGGTCCATCGCTTTCTCGCCCCTGGCGCAGGGAATGTTGACCAACCGGTACCTCAACGGCATTCCCGCCGACTCCCGCGCCGCCAAGGCCCGCTTCCTGTCCGAGGACGCCATCACGGACGAGAAGCTGGACCGGATCCGCGGGCTCCACGCCATCGCCGACGGCCGTGGACAGTCCCTGGCGCAGATGGCCATCGCCTGGATCCTGCGCGACCAGCCCAAGGGCTCCCCGGTGACGTCCGCGCTCATCGGCGCTTCCAGCGTCCGCCAGTTGGAAGACTCGCTGGCCGCCATCAACAACCTGGACTTCACGTCCGAGGAACTGACGGCCATCGACGAATTCGCCGTGGAATCCGACATCAACCTCTGGAAGCAGCCTGTTTCCTGATTGTTAAAGCGCGGGACGGGGAACAATGCCCCGTCCCGCGCTGTTGGGTAGTATGAAAAGGCGCCGCGCGGCGCCGTACCAGCCGGCCGCCGTCGCAATCCTCCCCGACGCACCCCGGCCGGCTGACGTTTTGTCCTCAAAGGAGTTCCGTGTCTTCACATCCGATCCGTGTTGCCATCGTCGGCGTAGGCAACTGCGCCGCTTCGCTGGTCCAGGGCGTCCAGTACTACAAGGATGCCGACCCCAACAGCACCATCCCGGGCCTGATGCACGTTGAGTTCGGCCAGTACCACGTGGGTGATGTTGAATTCGTCGCCGCGTTCGACGTCGACGGCAAGAAGGTCGGGCACGACCTGGCCGACGCCATCCTGGCCAGCGAAAACAACACCATCAAGATCGCCGACGTGCCGCCCACCGGCGTGACCGTTCAGCGCGGCCACACCCTGGACGGGCTGGGCAGGTACTACCTCGAGACCATCGAGGAGTCCACCGAAGAACCCGTTGACGTGGTCCAGGCCCTCAAGGACGCCAAGGTTGACGTTATGGTCTGCTACCTTCCCGTCGGCTCCCAGGATGCTGCCGAGTTCTACGCCCAGGCTGCCATTGACGCCGGCGTTGCCTTCGTCAACGCCCTGCCCGTCTTCATCGCCGGCACCAAGGAGTGGGCCGACAAGTTCACCGCAGCCGGTGTGCCGATCGTTGGTGACGATATCAAGAGCCAGATCGGCGCCACCATCACGCACCGCGTCATGGCCAAGCTGTTCGAGGACCGCGGCGTCACCCTGGACCGCACGTACCAGCTGAACGTCGGCGGCAACATGGACTTCAAGAACATGTTGGAGCGCGACCGCCTGGAGTCCAAGAAGATCTCCAAGACCCAGGCCGTCACGTCCAACGTCGAGGCCGAGCTGGCAGCGAAGGACGTCCACATCGGCCCGTCCGACTACGTCCAGTGGCTCGACGACCGCAAGTGGGCGTTCGTCCGCCTTGAGGGCCGCAACTTCGGTGACGCCCCCGTCTCGCTGGAGTACAAGCTGGAGGTCTGGGACTCGCCCAACTCCGCCGGTGTGATCATCGACGCCATCCGCGCCGCCAAGATCGGCCTGGACCGCGGCGTCGGCGGCCCCCTGCTGTCCGCCTCGAGCTACTTCATGAAGTCCCCGCCGGAGCAGTTCAACGACGACCTCGCCCGAGACAAGGTGGAAGCCTTCATCCGCGGCGACCTGGAGCGCTAACCCCGGTTCGCTCTCGCACCTTTCGGGTGTTTTCCCGCAACGCTCTTCCACTTCCTGTGGGGGAGCGTTGCGCGTTAACCGGGGTGGACGTGGCGTGAGGTGGTGAGCGGCGTAGTCGTACTGTCCCTGACCGACGCTCTCACACTTATTCCGGCTTTTGGATTCACGCTCTCTCACCCCAGGCATCTGCTAGCCCGGCGCTCCTTCAGACCGCGTCCGCGAAACCGGACGCGACGGCGTGATCCTGGGGTGCGGCCCGCAGAAGTTGCTTGATCCTGAAGACGGAGCGTTCGAATCCATTGGTGAGATCATCCTTGTCGAGTATCAGGACCGTCCAGCCGGCAGACTCGAACGCTTTGTCCCGGCGCCTGTCGCTGAGGCCTTGGGCCGGGCCAAGGTGATGTTCGCCGTCGTACTGAATGGCGATTCGGCTTTGGCGGTATCCAAGATCTGCTGTTGGGGACGTGGGGTCGGTAGCGCGCAAGGAGAGTTGAAACTCGGGTTCAGGGAGATTGAAGTCGGCCATTGCAAGACGCAGCAGGGTTTCAGGTGCGGAATCGGCGCCAACCCGCATCAGATCAAGCGCTTCCCGTGCACGGACCACACCTTGAAGGTTCGGATGGCGGGCAACCAACGTCCGCAGCCCGTCCAGGGTGTCAAAAGGCTCCGACCGATCCTCAAAGTGCGGGCGCGGAATCCGGATCAGCTGATCGCCCATACATACCAGTTCGGTAAGTGAGAGCCGCCGCGCCATGTCCAACCATGTGCGTGAGCGCGTGCTGATGCAGAATCCGTTTGTTTGTTCCACCTCGTCCTCCCGCGCGGTTACCGTGTGGCCGATTACGCCTTTCCGCCGTACGGACGGAAGTGCTCGCGGCTTGCTCAGGTGCAGTTCGGTCGAATCACCCAGCGACGATGGAAGCAGCTGGCAATGCAGGCGGGCGGCGGTTAAATGCGAAATCCAAGCTCCGGGCGACGCGGCGGAAAGCGCCCGCGCAGCTGACTCCAGCTCGAAACTCCAGCCCGCGGGACGGTAAAGCCCTCGCCCCACACCAATTATGTCCCTGCGTCTGAGCCGGTTTGCAGAAACGCCGGACGCCTTGGCAGCATCCAAAGTGAACGGTGCGGCCGCCAACGGCACTGGGAGCTCTTCTGTTGATCGCATGCTGCACATTCTGGCCCGTGCGAACTGTCCGCTGCAGAAGTTTTCCACAGGCGGCTCCCGCTCCTGCGGGATGTGGGAGAGCGTTTGGGTGAGGGGTGAGGGATGTGAGAAAGCGTTTGGGTGAGGGGTGCGAAATGTGAGAGAGCGTCGGGGTTAGGTGAGGCCGACCGGGTTGCCGGTGTCGTCCACGTCCATGCGCAGGGCTGCGGGAACGGCGGGGAGGCCGGGCATGGTCATCACCGCGCCCGTGAGCGCCACAATGAAACCCGCGCCGGTCTTGGGCAGCAGGTCACGCACGTGGATGGTGAAACCCTTGGGGGCGCCGAGCCGGGAGGCGTCGTCCGTGAAGGAGTACTGGGTCTTGGCCATGCACACCGGCAGCCCGGACCACCCGTTCCGCTCGATGTCGGCCAGCCGCTTCAGCGCCGGCACGGAAAAGTCCACGCCGTCCGCCCCGTAAATCTCCTGCGCAATGGTCCGGATCTTGTCCTCTACAGACAGCTCCAGCGGGTACAGGTGCCGGAAACTGTTCGGTGCCGCCACCACCTCCGCCACCTTGGCTGCAAGCTCGTCCCCGCCGTCCCCTCCGCCGCCGCGCCCCCAGACATCCGCTACGGCGGCCGCGACTCCCTCGGCAGCGCACCATGACAGCAGCCAGTCGAGTTCCTCCTGTGAATCGAGGCCGAATTTGTTGATGGCCACAACGGGAGTAACGCCGAACTTCTCCACGTTCCGCAGATGCCGGCGCAGGTTGGGCACCCCGGCTTCGAGCGCTGCGAGGTCCGGGCGGGTCAGCTGGTCCTTGGCCATCCCGCCCTGCATCTTCAGGGCCCGCACCGTGGCCACCACCACGACGGCGGAGGGGGCCAGGCCGCCGGTGCGGGCCTTGATGTCCATGAACTTCTCCGCGCCAAGGTCGGCGCCGAAGCCGGCCTCGGTCACCACGATGTCCGCCAGCCGCCGTGCCGTCTGGGTGGCGATCAGAGAGTTGCAGCCGTGGGCGATGTTGGCGAACGGGCCGCCGTGGACCAGGGCAGGAGTGCCGGCGATGGTCTGCACCAGGTTGGGCTTAACGGCCTCCTTCAGGAGCAACGTGAGTGCACCCTGCACGCCGAGATCGGCCACGGTCACCGGAGAGCGGTCGAAGGTGTAGCCGAACGTGATCCGGCCCAGGCGCTCGCGGAGGTCGGCGAGGTCCGCGGCCAGGCAGAAGACGGCCATGATTTCGGACGCCACGGTGATGTCGAAACCGTCCTGCCGGGGAACCCCCTGGGAGGGCCCGCCGAGTCCGATCACCACTTCCCGCAGAGCCCGGTCGTTCATGTCCAGGACCCGCTTGAAGGTCATGCGCCGGGGATCGATGTTCAAGGCGTTGCCCTGGAAGATGTGGTTGTCCACCAGCGCCATCAGGGCGTTGTTGGCCGAGGTGATCGCGTGGAAGTCGCCGGTGAAGTGGAGGTTGATCTCGTCCATGGGCAGGACCTGGGACAGCCCGCCGCCGGTGGCCCCGCCCTTCATGCCCAGGACGGGGCCCAGCGACGGCTCCCGGAGGGCGATCATCACGTTGTGTCCGGCCCGGGCCAACGAGTCGGCGAGGCCAACGGTGGTGGTGGACTTTCCTTCGCCCGCGGGTGTGGGGGACATGGCCGATACCAGCACCACCTTCCCGGCCGGCGGCGGGGCGTCCAGCCGGGCGGGGTCGATCTTCGCCTTGAACCGGCCGTAGAGCTCCACCGCATCGGCGTTGATCCCTGCGGCGGCGGCGATCTCCTGAATCGGCCGGATCCGCGCGGCCCGTGCTATCTCAAGGTCGGAGGGGAAGCGAGACATCGTCGTCCTTTCCTGTGCGTCACAGGTAACGTACCCCGGGAACGCCGGCCCAAGCCCCGGCCGCGCCGGGTCCCTCAGGACGGCGGGCTACCTCAGGACGCCGGAACGGCCGGCACCAGCCGGTGCCCCACGTGATGCTCGACGGCGGCGTGGTAGCTTTCGAGCGTGATCGCGGCGGTGCGGGACCAGCCGGAGTTCTGGGCACGGATGGCGGCGGCCCGCCCCATGTCCTCCCTGGTGGCGGGGTCGTCGTACAGGGCTTCCAGGGCGTCGGCCCAGTCCGCGGCGTGGTGCCCGTCAACGAGCAGCCCGGTGCGGCCGTGGAAGATCGCCCGTGAAAGCCCGCCCACCCGGGTGGCCACCACCGGAGTGCCGCAGGCCTGGGCTTCCAGCGCCACCAGCCCGAAGGATTCGCTGAAGGATGGCATCACCACAACGTCCGCCGCGCGGAACCATTCCGCAAGCTCCGCTGCCTTGACTGGCGGAAGCTGCGTGACGACGTCGTCTATTCCGGCCTCGGAAATCCACCGGCGCAGGTTGAACTCCTTGTTGCCGCTCAGCGATCCCAGGATGGTGAGCCGCAGGTCGATGTCCGGGCGCCGGCGCCGCAGCAGGGCGGCAGCATCCACCAGCACATGGGGGCCTTTGAGCCGCTGGATACGGCCGGCAAACAGCAGATGGAACGCGCCGGGACCGACGCCCCGGTTAGCCCGGGAACGGGCCCGGAATGCCGGGGTGAAGGTGCCGAGGTCCACGCCAGGCGGGGCGATATCGATCCGGTCGTAAGTGGCGCCGTAGTGGGACACCAGTTCGGCGGCCTCTGAACTGGTGTTCGCGATCAGCCGCGCCGCGCCGTCCACAATCCGGTGCTCGCCCAGCTCACGCCGCCGCGGCTCGGGCTGCTCGCCGGACTCCAGCAGCAGGTTCTTCACCTTGGCCATGGTGTGCATGGTGTGCACCAGCGGAACGCCCCACAGCTCGGACAGCTCCAGGCCCGCGATCCCGGACACCCAGTAGTGGGAGTGGATGACGTCGTACCGTCCGTGCGGCTGCCGGCGTCGGATCTGTTCGATCTCGGCCACCATGCTGTGCAGGAGCCCGGGAAGTTCCTCCTTGGGGATCTTCCGGGGCGGCCCGGCCAGGACGTTGTGCACGCAGACACCGGGATCGGGATGCTCGACGGCGGGCTGGCCGGCGGAGGTGGCGCGGGTAAAGATCTCCACTTCAACGCCCGCTTCGGCGAGGGCGGAGGCAAGTTCACGGATATAGACGTTCATGCCGCCGGCGTCACCGGACCCCGGCTGCTCCATGGGGGAGGTGTGGAGGGAGAGTAAAGCGACCCTGCGGATCAATGCCACGGGACCTCCTTCCGGCCGCCGGCTCGTACTGTGCGCGCCGGATCAGTGGGCGTTCGATAAAACACTACTCCTTACCCTTAACGCCCGCCGTTGTGTGTCAGCGGCCGCCCCCGCCCCACAATTTCCGCAGCTCCGGAAAGGCGTGTTCGTACCCGGTAAGCAGGTCCGCAGCCAGGCCCGGGGAATCCACCAGGGGATGCCGGGCAAACGCCGCCAGGGCCGCGTCCCGGTTGCCCTCCGTTGCCGCCAGGACCGTGAGCCGTTCCACCTCCTTGACCCGGCGGAGCAGCTCCAGCTGTTCTTTTTCCGGTTGCGCCTGTGGCAGCGGCTGCGCGCCGTCGGGAGTCACCGTGCAGGGAAGTTCGACGACGGCGTCCGCCGGCAGCCCGGGAATGGCGGCCCGGGCAGCGGGTGCTTCAGCCGCGGCACCCCTGGACGCGGCGGGCAGGGAGTTGCGCGTGTTCAGGATCAGCTGGGTGTCCCCGGCCCCGGACAGGGCGCGCATGGCCGCCAGCGCAACCCGTTCATAGCCGCCGCCGGCCAGGTCACCTTCGTACCGCTGTTCGCCGCTGGCCCGGGCCTCGGCCAGGTAACCCTCCTCGCGGGACCGGCGCGCTTCTTCCCACAGCCGGTAAGCGTCAGCGCCGGCGGCAGCCAGCCGCGGATACAGCTCCTGCTGCTGCCGGTGGATGGACTCCCCGCGCGTGCTGGGCATGGCCCGCATCGCCTGCCGCGCGGCGTCCAGCCGGTAATAGTAGTAGAGGTACTCGTTGGGAAGCGCGCCCAGCCCCGCCAAGAAGGGCTGCGGAAAAAGCCGGCCCTCCTCGAAGGACTGCAGCGCCTGGGGATCAGCCAACAGGTTCGGCAGGACGTCGCGGCCGCCGGACTCCAGCCGGTACAGCCAGCCCAGGTGGTTCAGCCCGTAGTAGCCCACGCCGTCGAGCCGGCCGTCCGGCAACGCCACGCCCGCAGCCCGCGCCGCCCGCTGCACCAGGCCGCCCGCCGAATCGCAGATGCCGATAACCCTGGAACCGAGCACCGGAACCAGGGCCTCGGTGACCATGCCGGCCGGGTTGGTGAAATTGACCAGCCAGGCATCCGGGCTGTGCTCCTGCATCTGCCGGGCCAGTTGGAGCATGTGCGGAATGGTCCGCAGGGCGTAGGATATGCCGCCGGCGCCCGTGGTCTCCTGCCCCAGCAGCCCGAGGTCCTGGGCTACCTTCTCATCCGCGACCCGGCCCGCGGTGCCGCCCGGCCGGACGGCGGCAAACACCATCTGCGTGCCGGCCAGCGCGTCCGGAAGCGACGCAGTGGCACGGACCGGAGGGGCTGCACCCGGGCCGGCGGGCATGCTGCGCAGGACGGCGGTGACGGCGGCCAGGCGGGAGGGGTCGACGTCGTACAACACCAGGTCGGTAACCAGCCCGGCGAAACGGCCGGAAGCCAACGCCCGGTAGATCAGCGGCACCCGGAAACCGCCGCCGCCGGCAATGAGGAGCCGCATACCCAGCAGTCTAGGCCTGCGCCCTCCCGCATAACCGCACAAAGCGGGGCATGTACTACCGGATGTCGGTGGCAGGGCGTATCGTGCCGGGCATGGACGCCATCCCTGCCCGCCCCTTCGATCCCCTGGCTGCGGTCCGCTCGCCCGATGAGCCGGGGTTCGACGTCCTCCTGGCGGGGACCGTCTTCCAGGACATCATCTTCACCGGGCTGCCGCACGGCCCGGAACCGGGCACCGAAATCTGGAGCGACGGCATGGGCAGCTGCCCCGGCGGCGTCGCCAACCAGGCCATCGCCGCGGCCCGGCTGGGGCTCCGGACAGGCCTCGCGGCGGCGTTCGGCGATGACGGTTACGGAGACTTCAACTGGAAGATCCTCTCCAGCCAGGAACATGTGGACCTCAGCCTGTCCAGGCGCGTCCCCGGCTGGCACTCGCCGGTGACGGTCTCACTGTGCGTGGAGAAGGACCGGTCCATGGTGACGCACGGCCACGCCGCCCCGGTGACGTCCTCCGAACTGATCGGCACCCCGCCGCCCGCGCTCGCCGGAATCGCGGAGGTGGGGGTGGAGGTGGAGCCCTGGGCCAAGGCGGCGCACCAGGCGGGAGTCAAGCTGTTCGGCGACGTCGGCTGGGACCCCACCGGGGAGTGGGCGCCGGTCCGGCTGGAGAACCTGCAGTATTTCCACGCGTTCCTGCCCAACCAGCGGGAGGCCATGGCCTTTACCGGCAAGGACGATCCGTGGACAGCGCTGTACGCACTGGCTGACCGGGTTCCGGTAGCCGTGGTGACGCTCGGCCCGCAGGGTGCAATGGCGGTGGATTCGGAAACCGGGGAGGAGGAGTGGGTGCCGGCCCTGCCCGTCAAGGCCTTCGATCCCACCGGCGCAGGTGACTGTTTCGACGCCGCGTTCATTGTGGGCAGCCTGGCCGGCTGGCCACTGGGGAACAGGCTGCGGTTCGCGAACCTGTGCGCATCGCTCGCTGTGCAGGAAGTGGGCGGCTCGCTCGCCGCCCCGGGCTGGGGCGACATCGCCGACTGGTGGAAGCGCGCCAACGCCCGGCCCGAGCGGCAAATGAGCCAGTGGCTTCGCCGCTTCGGGTTCCTCGCGGAGATCATCCAGGACGTCCCGCTCGCCGCCCAGCGGAGGGCCTCGGCCACCATCGCCCACCTCTCGGACGCTTAGCCCCCGACGGCGGCGAACCGGCAGGTGCCCCGGCGCACCAACCGGTTCCGGGAAACCCGCGCGCACCGCCGTGATTATTCGGCCGGAAGCGCCCGCACTAGAATCACTAAGGTGACTTACCCCGCAACAACCGGTGAATTCAGCGGTGCCCCCGGCCCGGACCCGCGCCACGAGCGGTCCGCCGTGATCGACCTGGACGCCATCCGGCACAACGTCCGCCGGCTCGCAGCCGCCGCCTCCCCGGCGAAGGTGATGGCAGTGGTGAAAGCCGATGCGTACGGACATGGCGCCGTTCCCGTGGCCCGCGCAGCCATCGAAGCGGGTGCCTCCTGGCTGGGCGTGGCCCACATCTCCGAGGCCCTGGCGCTGCGGGCCGCCGGTATTGAGGCCCCGCTGCTCGCCTGGCTGCACACGGTGGACAGCAACTTCGGCGCTGCGGTGGCCGCCGGCGTCGATATCGGGTGCTCCGGCTGGGAACTGGACCGCATTGTGGCGGCCGCCCGGGAGCAGGAACGCCCGGCCCGGGTGCACCTGAAAGTCGATACCGGCCTGGGCCGCAACGGCGCCACGCTCGAGACCTGGGACCAGCTGGTGGGCGAGGCCATGGAATACCAGGACCAGGGCCTGCTGCGGGTGGTGGGCATCTTCTCCCACCTGGCCGTGGCCGATGAACCGGATCGGCCCGAAACGGACCAGCAGCTGGCGGCATTCCGCGAGGCACTGGCTGTTGCCGAGGACGCCGGGGTGGACCCCGAGGTCCGCCACCTGGCCAACACCCCCGCCACGCTTTCCCGGCCGGACACCCACTTCGACCTGGTCCGCGCCGGCCTGGGCATTTACGGGCTCTCACCCTTCGACGGCCAGACTTCCGCGGAACTCGGGCTGCGGCCGGCCATGACATTCCGGACCCTGGTGTCCCAGTGCAAGGAAGTGCCGGACGGACAGGGCGTCTCCTACGGCCTCCGCTACCACACCACCGGCCGCAGCACGCTGGCCTTGATCCCCGTGGGCTACGCCGACGGCATCCCCCGCATCGCCACCGGCGGCCCCGTCCGCGTGGCCGGCCGGACCTATCCCGTGGTGGGGAGGATTGCCATGGACCAGATGGTGATCGACCTTGGCGATACGGGTCCCGCCGGTGCCGCGCTGCTGGGTGCGGAAGCCGAACTGTTCGGCAGCGGCGACGACGGCGGCCCCACTGCCGATGATTGGGCCCGTGCCGCCGGGACCATCAACTATGAGATCGTGACACGGATCAGCCCCCGGGTTCCGCGCCGCTTCATCAACGAACAGGACTCGTCCGGGGGCCGGCACGCGGCCGCCCTGCAGACCGGGGGAGCCGCGTGACCGCCGTCGAACAGGGCACACTGCCCAACTGGGAAAAGACCTTCACCGCGGCGACGGCGGAACAGACCCACGCGCTCGGCGCCCGGTTTGCCGGGCAACTGGAGGCCGGGGATCTGCTGGTGCTCTCCGGCGAGCTGGGTGCCGGCAAGACCACCTTCACGCAGGGCCTGGGGGAGGGGCTGGGCGTCCGCGCCGGCATCATCTCGCCCACGTTCGTCCTGGTCCGCATCCACCCCAACCTGCCCGAAGGCCCACGGCCCGGCGGCCCGGACCTGGTCCACGTGGACGCCTACCGCCTCGGCTCGGCCGCGGAGATCGACGACGTCGACCTGGAAAACACCATGGATTCGTCCGTGACGGTGGTGGAGTGGGGCCACGACCGGGTGGAGCACCTGAGCGAAAGCCGGCTGGAAATCGACCTGCACCGCGCTATCGGGCTGGCCGCCCCCGGGCCCTCCGCCGCGGGGGGCCTCGACTTCGACACTGACGACACGGACGAGCCGCGCACCATCGTCATGCGCGGATACGGCCCGCGCTGGCCGGCCCCGCCCGGGCTGGGCACCGCCGAAGGGAACAACTGATGCTGATCCTTGCGATCGATACCTCCGCCGTGGCCAGCGCCGCGCTCGTCTCCGATGACGCGCTGGAGGGCGTGGTGGCCAGCTTCTCCACGGAGGACACCCGCAGCCACGCCGAGGTGCTGGCGCCGGGGATCGAGGACATGCTTGCCACCGCCGGCGTCACCGGGCAGGACATCGACGCCCTGGTGGTGGGTGTGGGGCCCGGCCCTTTCACCGGCCTCAGGTCCGGAATCGCGACAGCACGCACCCTCGCCTTCGTCTGGGGCAAACCGCTGCACGGGCTGATGAGCCTGGACGCCGTGGCCCTGGAGGTGGCGGAATCCACCGCGGCCCCGGCCGAATTCCTGGTGGTGACGGACGCCCGCCGCAAGGAGGTCTACTGGGCCCGCTACGCCCTGGCTGAAGGGCAGTTGCCCCGGCTCGAGGACGGGCCGCACGTGAACTTCGCCGCGGACCTGCCGAACCTGCCGGCATTTGGGGCGGGAGCGGGCCTCTATGCGGACACCCTGCAGGCGGACCCGGACTTCGCGCAGGAACAGCCCGACGCCCTGTACCTGGGCCAGTTCGCGCTGGCCCGGCTGGCCGCCGGAAACGGCCTCCTGGACTCCACGCCGCTGTACCTCCGGGAGTCCGATGCTCAGGTCCCCGGACCCAGAAAGAGGGCCCTGTGAACGAAGCCTCAAACGTCACCGTGCGCGACATGACCCTCGACGACGTGCCGGCCGTGAATGCCCTGGAACAGCAGCTCTTCCCCGTGGATGCGTGGCCGCTGCAGATGTTTCTCGACGAACTGGCCCAGCCGGAGACCCGGCGGTATTTCGTGGCCGAAAGCGAAGAGGGCATTGTGGGCTACGCCGGGCTCATGTGCATTGAACCCATCGCGGACGTCCAGACCATCGCCGTCGTCCCCGGCTATGAGGGACGGGGCATCGGCAGCACGCTGCTCACCGGCCTCATTGACGAGGCACGCCGCCGGAACGCGGCGGACGTCCTCCTGGAGGTGCGGGCCGATAACCCCCGCGCGCAGCGGCTGTACCTGCGCTTCGGATTCGAGCAGATCCACATCCGCCCGCGCTATTACCGCGACGGCGTCGACGCCCTGATCATGCGGCTCCAGCTGACCGGCGACGCGGAAACACACGAAGGAAACCAGCCATGAACCGCACCCAGCCACTGGTCCTGGGCATTGAGTCGTCCTGCGACGAGACCGGCGTCGGCGTGGTCCGGGGGACCACCCTCCTGACCAACACCGTGTCCTCGTCGATGGACGAGCACGTGCGCTTCGGCGGCGTGATCCCCGAAATCGCCTCCCGGGCGCACCTGGACGCCTTCGTTCCCACGCTGGAGCAGGCGTTGTCCGACGCCGGGGTCACCCTGGACGAGGTGGACGCCATCGCCGTCACCTCCGGACCCGGACTTGCCGGCGCCCTGATGGTGGGGGTCTGCGCCGCCAAAGCCCTGGCCGTGGCCACCGGCAAACCGCTGTATGCCATCAACCACCTGGTGGCGCACGTGGGCGTGGGGCTGCTGGACGGCAAAGACGGCAAGGCGCCGCAGCTGCCGGAAAACCTCGGCGCGCTGCTGGTGTCCGGCGGGCACACGGAGATCCTGAGAATCAACAGCATTACCGATGACGTGGTCCTGCTGGGCTCCACCATCGACGACGCCGCGGGGGAGGCCTACGACAAGGTGGCCCGCATCCTGGGCCTGGGCTATCCTGGCGGCCCGGTCATCGACAAGGTGGCCCGCACCGGCAACCCCAAGGCGATCCGTTTTCCCCGTGGCCTCAGCCAGCCAAAGTACATGGGCACTGCCGAAGAGCCGGGCCCGCACCGTTACGACTGGTCCTTCAGCGGACTGAAGACCGCCGTGGCCCGCTGCGTTGAGCAGTTCGAAGCCCGCGGCGAGGAGATCCCGGTGGCGGACATCGCCGCCGCGTTCCAGGAAGCCGTGGTGGACATCATTTCGTCCAAGGCCGTGCTGGCCTGCCGGGAACACGGCATCAAGGACGTCCTGCTGGGCGGCGGGGTGGCGGCCAACTCACGGCTCCGGGAGCTGACCGGCCAGCGCTGTGCGTCGGCCGGCATCAGGCTCCACGTGCCGCCGCTGGATCTCTGCACGGACAACGGGGCCATGGTGGCCGCCCTCGGCGCGCAGCTGGTGATGGCAGGCATTGCCCCCAGCGGAATCAGCTTCGCCCCGGACTCCTCCCTGCCGGTGACCTCGGTGTCCCTCCCCGCCTGACCGCGGTTGGCCCGGCGAACCGTCGCGGGGCACTTTGGGGGGCGTCGCCGTCGGAAATCACGACGGCGGCCGACGTGTCCGTGCCGAAGTGCCCCGTATCGGGGCGGGTCAGGCGGTGGGGCCGTTCCGCATCTGCTTGACCAGGTCCAGGACCACGGCCTGGAGGTCCCCGCCGCGTTCGGCTGCCACCCGGCGCTGGCGCTGGTAGCCGGCCCCGCGGCGGATGATCTTTTCAACGTCCGCCAGTTCGTCGGAACAGCGCAGCTTCGCGGCCACCGGTTCCAGCCGGTTCAGGGTTTCCAGCAGGTGGTCGGTCACCAGCTGCTCCTTGCCGGCGGCGTCCAGGATGATGATGGCCTCCATGCCGTACCGGGCGGCCCGCCATTTGTTCTCCTGGACGTGCCACGGCGGCATGGTGGGAATGCTGCCGCCGTTGTCCAGGATGGTGGAAAATTCGTCCACGAGGCACTGGGTGAGGGCGGCGATGGCGCCCACTTCCTCCAGGGTTGCCAGGCCGTCGCAGATGCGCATTTCGATGGTGCCCAGGTTCGGCACGGGACGGATATCCCAGCGGATCTCGGAAAGGGTGTCGATCACGCCCGTGGTGAACATGTCCTGGACGTAGGACTCGTATTCCGCCCAGGACGGGAACTGGAACGGCAGTCCGGCCGTGGGCAGCTGCTGGAACATCAGGGCACGCTGGGACGCATAGCCGGTGTCCTCGCCGCCCCAGAACGGGCTGGAAGCAGACAGTGCCTGGAAGTGCGGGAAGTAGTTGACCAGCCCGTCCAAGACCGGCAGGGCTTTGTCGCGCCGGTCCAGCCCCACGTGCACATGCACGCCGTAAATCACCATCTGCCGGCCCCACCACTGGGTGCGGTCAATCAGCTTGGCGTAGCGGGCTTTGTCCGTCACCGGCTGCAGCTGCGGCGGGCTGAACGGGTGGCTGCCGGCGCAGAACAGTTCCACGCCCATGGGGTCGGTGATCTCCCGGACGGCGGCAAGGGACCGGCTCAGGTCTTCCTTCGCTTCTGCGGCCGTTTCGCAGATTCCGGTGACGAGTTCCACCGTATTCAGCAGCAGTTCCTGCTTGATGTGCGGGTGCTCGTCGTCCTCGTTCAGTTCGGGATGGCGGTCCACCACACCGCGCAGCACCTCATTGGCCACGGATGCGAGCTCACCGGTTTTGCCGTCCACCAGCGCGAGTTCCCATTCGACACCGAGGGTTGACTGCCTCGATGAAGCGAAGTCGATCTTCACGCGTTTCCTTACTGTCCTGTTGCGGCTGGCGGGCGCCGCTCACGGGCTGCTGCCGGCAGGCGAACGGGTGTTTCAAGTCTATAGCTCAGGGGTAGCATCATAATGATGTCCCCGTTCCAGCACCTGCGTGACAGTCCACACAAAACTTTCCCCCTCCTAGCAGCATTATCCGCCGTTGCATTGGCCTCCTGCACCGCCGCGCCCGGCCCCGTCCCGTCGTCGACGCCGTCCCCCGCGGCGCCGTCCGCCACTGTGTCACCGTCGGCATCAGCGAGTCCG
>NZ_JBNHFD010000048.1:0-28260 GCF_059089865.1 Arthrobacter sp. Y3221157 | reverse complement strand
GGCGTCGGCCTTGGGGCCGGAACCCACCAGCGGACCGCCGGCCGGGGCATTGTCCTGGGCGCCGGCGTCGTCCTTTGCCGCCTCTTCACCAGCCGGCAGCGTGCCGTACACCGGCTGCAGGGGTACTTCCGGGGCGCGCACGTCCGCGGGCGTTGGATCGCCTTCCACCTCGTCGCTGACGCTGATGATGGCCGTGCCGACGTCGATGGTGACCCCTTCCGGAACCAGCAGTTCGGTGACGGTCCCGGCGAAGGGGGACGGCAGTTCCACGATGGATTTGGCCGTTTCGATTTCGCAGAGGACGTCGTTGATGGCAACGGCGTCGCCGGGCTTGACCTTCCAGGAGACGATCTCGGCCTCGGTCAGGCCCTCGCCGACGTCGGGCAGGTTGAACTTGTTGAGAGTCATGGTGTCCTCAGTAGGAGAGGGCGCGGTCCAGCGCCTCCAGGATGCGGTCGATGTCCGGAAGGTAGTCTTCCTCCACCTTCGCGACGGGGTACGGCATGTGGAAGCCGCCCACGCGAATGACGGGGGCTTCAAGCGAATGGAAGGCCCGCTCGCTGATGCGGGCCGCGATCTCGCCACCGATTCCGCCGAACGTGGGCGCCTCGTGGGCGACGATCAGGCGGCCGGTCTTCTGAACGGAGGCGGTGACGGTGTCAAAGTCGAGCGGCGAGATGGAGCGGAGGTCGATGACTTCCACGCTGCGGCCGTCTTCCTCGGCGGCGTTGGCGGCCGCGAGGGCGACGGGGACCAGCGGCCCGTAGGCGACGACGGTGGCGTCGGTGCCTTCGCGAAGGACATGGGCCTTGAAGGGGTCGGCAGCGTGGCCAGGTGCTTCGGTGTCCACTTCGCCCTTGAGCCAGTAGCGGCGCTTGGGCTCGAAGACGATCACGGGGTCCTGGCAGTCCACGGCCTGCTGGATCATCCAGTAGGCGTCGTGGGGATTGGACGGGGTGATGATCCGGAGCCCTGCGGTGTGGGCGAACAGCGCTTCGGGCGACTCTGAATGGTGCTCCACCGACCCGATGCCGCCGCCGTAGGGGATGCGGATGACCACCGGCACCGTGAGGTTGCCATTGCTGCGGGCGTGCATCTTGGCCAGCTGGGTGGTGATCTGGTTGAAGCCGGGGAAGACGAACCCGTCGAACTGGATCTCGCAGACCGGCCGGTAGCCGCGCAGGGCCAGGCCGATGGCGGTGCCGATAATGCCGGATTCAGCCAGCGGGGTATCCACCACCCGGTCCGGGCCGAACTCGCCGATCAGCCCGTCGGTCACCCGGTACACGCCACCGAGGGGACCGATGTCCTCGCCCATCAGGAGCGACTTGGGATTGCCGGCCAAGGTGGCACGCAGGCCCTGGTTGATCGCCTTGGCGATGGTCATGGTGGTCATCAGTGGCCTGCCTTTGCTGCTGCCTGTCCCTGTTCCGCGGAGGAGTCCAGACCGGCAAACCCGGCCTCGTATTCTTCGAACCATGCCAGTTCCTCGGCCACCAGGGGGTGGGCCTCGGCATAGGTGTTGGCAAAGGCGGAGCGGATGTCCGGAGTCTCTAGGTCATGGGTGGTGCGCCGGACATAGGCCGCGAGTTCGTCGCCGTCGGCCTTGACCCTGGCGAAGAATTCATCATCCGCCAGGCCCTCGGCACGGAGGTACTTCTCCAGCCGGAGCAGCGGATCCTTGGCACGCCAGGCGTCTTCTTCAGCCGAATGGCGGTACTTGGTAGGATCGTCAGCGGTGGTGTGCGCACCAACGCGGTAGGTGAAGGCCTCGATCAGGACAGGGCCCTTGCCCTGCCGGGCGTGCTCCAGGGCCCACTCGGTGACGGCGTGCACCGCGATCACATCGTTGCCGTCCACGCGGATGCCCGGGAAGCCGTAGCCCTTGGCCCGGTTGGACAGCGGAACGCGCGTCTGCACGTTGGTGGGGACGGAAATGGCCCAGTGGTTGTTCTGGCAGAAAAACACCACGGGGGCATTGTAGGAGGAGGCGAAGACCATGGACTCGTGGACGTCGCCTTCGGAACTGGCGCCATCGCCGAAGTAGGCAATCACAGCGGCGTTCGGTTCCTGCCCGGCCGTGCCGGCCGCCGCGGCCAGCTTCTGGTCCCGCTGGATGCCCATGGCGTAGCCCACCGCGTGGAGTGTCTGGGCGGCGAGGACCAGGGTGTACAGGTGGAAATTGGTGTCCTTCGGGTTCCAGCCGCCATTGGACACTCCGCGGAACTGGCGGAGCAGTTCCGCAAGGTCCACGTTCCTGGTCAGTGCGACGCCGTGTTCCCGGTAGGTGGGAAAGATGTAATCCTGCGGCTGGCTCGCCCGGCCCGAGCCGATCTGCGCTGCTTCCTGTCCGGTCAGCGGAACCCACAGGGCAAGCTGCCCCTGCCGCTGGAGGGCGGTGGCCTCAACATCGAACCGGCGGATCGCGGCCATGTCCGCGTACAGCCCGCGCAGGCGGTCCGGCGTCAGCTTGTCCGCGTACTTGCTGTAGATCGGGTCGGCGCCGAGCTTGCCATCAGGTCCCAGCAGCTGCACCATCTGGGCCGCGGGCTCGCCCATGACGGCTTCCGCATCAGCTTCCCGCTGGTCGTCTACCGCTGTTCCGTCAAACTCGGTGGAAGGCAGATGTGTGCCCATACCGTCTCCTTGCTTGCCGCATCCGGATGCAATGCATGTCGCTGGGATATATGCCTCTTAGGGAATACATTCCTCTTGCGGCATATACATTGGCTTACTGATCCTAACTTTATCTTCAGTAGGTAAGCGCGGGGGTACTTGTTAAGCGCTAGGAAGCACCTGAGGGCTTTGTATAGTCCGCACACAACTGCAGGAACCGGGTGTTGGCCTCCTGCTCTCCGATGCTGACCCTGACCCCGTCCCCTGGGAACGCCCTGACGGACAGGGCCCGTGCGGCGGCGAGGTCTGCAAAGCGTGTACTGTCAGCACCCAGGGCCAACCAGACGAAGTTTCCCTGGGCATCGGGAACAGCCCAGCCCAGGTCCCGCAGGCCGGTTTCCACCCGGGCCCGCTCATCCACAAGCGTTTGTACCCTTTCTACAACCTGCGGAAAATTTTGCAGTGAAACGATTGCGGCTTTTTCTGCAATTTGCGACACGGCGAACGGGGTGGCGGCCACCCTGAGGTGTTGCGTGAGCCCCGGATTGGACACGCTGTAGCCCACGCGAAGCCCTGCCAAACCATGGGCTTTGGAAAACGTGCGGAGCACCACCACGTTGGGGTATTTGCGGTAGAGGACCAGGCCATCCACGGCGTCAGCTGCCCGGACGAACTCCTGGTACGCCTCATCGATGACCACCACCACGTTGGAGGGCACGGAGCGGATGAAGGCTTCAGTTTCGGCTGCTGCCAGTGCAGGACCGGTGGGGTTGTTGGGCGTGCACAGGAGGATCACTTTGGTGCGGGCGGTGACTGCGGCGGCCATGGCTGCCAAATCGTGCCGGCCATCGGCGGTGACCGGGATCCGGACGCTCTCGGCGCCTGCCAGTCCGACGCTGATGGGATAGGCCTCGAATGACCGCCACGCGTAGATGACCTCATCGGGCTTGCCGTCGTCATTCTGGCCCGCAAACGTGGCCAGGACCTGGTTCAGCGCGCCCAGGCTGCCGGCTCCGGTGACGATGTCATCCGCCGGGACGTCCAGGAATTCGGCGAGGGCCGCCCGCAAACGGCTGCTGAGCGGGTCCGGATAGCGGTTGAAGTCCTGCTGGCGCGTGATGGCCTCAACGACGGCGGGGAGCGGCGGAAGCGGGTTCTCATTGGAGGAGAGCTTGTAGCTGGCCAAGCCTTCGACGGCGACTGGCGGCTTCCCCGCCGCATAGCGGGGCAGCCGGCCCACCACCGGGCGCGGCGGAATCCCGCCGGCCAGGGCCTCTGAAGACGTCATGCAACCCAGCCTACTTCTCTCCGTCCCGCCCTCCCGTGTGCAAGGCCCTGTGCAAGCATGGGTCAATGGGCTCCTTCATTCTTCGGATCATCATTAACGCCGCAGCGCTGTGGGTGGCGAGCTGGCTTCTGCCGGGACTGGAAATCTCCAGCTCCGCCGCTTCCGAAGCCGTTGCGGAAAGCGGCGTCACGGAGGGCACCGACGCCGTCGGGCTTGTCCTGGCCTACCTGTTCATTGGCGCCATTTTTGGCATTGTGAACGCTTTCGTCAGGCCGCTGGTCAGGTTCCTCGCCCTGCCCATCACCATCCTGACCCTGGGGCTGTTCACCATCATCATCAATGCGGCCATGCTCTACCTGACGTCCTGGATCAGCAGCTACACGCCGGTGGAGTTCACCATCGACTCCTTCTTCTGGACCGCTGTGCTGGCCGCAATCATCATCTCGCTGGTTTCGGTTGTGGCCGGCGTGCTGCCTGGGGCACGGAAGCGCTAGCCCCGGCGCCCGGGCTACCGCCCGCCGTGCCCCCGCTCATGGGCGCGGGGGTCCTGCGGGGTGAGCGTTTGCGCAGGGCCCTTCGTGCGCGACAGGGAGAACCGGGTGGCCGTAGCCGTACCGCCGGCTCCGAGGACGCCGGCCAGCACCGCTGTGGAGTGCACCAGGGACGGATCGTTACTGTCGGCCACGAGGCGCGCCGCTTCCTGGTACCCATCGAAGCTGTGGCCAGGGCCCAGCCCCTTATCCTCCCGGGACGAGACAGGCGTGGACGTGGAGACGGTGACCCGGTTCCGGGTTTCCGGGTTGGCCGCACCATCGCTTCCAGGCACCCAGTCTGCTTCATGCTCAAGATGCAGTGCGCTGACTTCCTCTCCGGGCCTGGTTCCGGCCACCGGGGAGCCCGCCGTCAGCACATACTTGACGTCGTACCGTTCTAGGACGCGGGGATCGGCAGCCAGGTTCATGGCATGGATTCCGCCCTGGCTGTAGCCCACCGCGACCACGGCCGCGCCACGTTCCGCCCCGGCCAATGCCAAAGCATCAAGGACGGCCTGGTTCAGTTCCTCCGAGCCGTACAGCATTCCTTCCAGAATGCCGGCTTCGTCGAAGGGGTTGTCACCGCCCGCGTATCTTCCTGACGCCTGGGTGCCGGGAAGGACCACCACGTACGTCGCCTCCCCGCCGTTCTCCACCTCCAGCACCTCAACGTGTCCGGGACCGCGGGCATCGACGTCCCGGATCCGCTCCAGAAGGCCGGCGGGCGACGTATCCAGCTCCACCCGGACGGGTTCTTGCGGCCGTACGGCGATAGGCCGCGGGACGTAATTTGCCACCAGGAACATCAGGGCGTCCCGGACGAAGGGTTCCTGGTCAATCCTTGCCCGGACGTCGGGAGCCGCCAGTCCCAGCATGGTGATGATGGATTCCGTGGTTCGCCGGTCCGGGACTCCTGCTGCCGCCATGGTGTCCCACGAGCTGCTGAACTCCTCCACCCTGGTGATGCCGAAGAACCGGCCCACGTTGGCACGCCACTCCGCGTCCTCGTAGTCGCGGAGGCAGGCACGAATCTGGCTGCTGATGCGCTGCAACTCCGCCCTGGCGGCCTGGACGCGCCATTGACTGTTCCGGACGGCGGCAAGGTGCGCGGACCCGGACCACGCCGGCTGCCGGTCAGCCCAGCAGAGGTGGTCCAGGACCCGTCCCGCTTCCTGCTCCACGGCAACGAGGTCCCCGGCAAGGGCATCCAGTTTCTCCGCGCCGGCTGTCAGCTCTTCGAGCTGGACGCTGATGCCACTGCTGCCGCCCCGAATCGTCAGGTGTCCGTCCCTGCCGGGGCCGAACAGTTGGATGCGGTCGTTGTCCATGGGTTGTCCGGCGTGCGTTACAGCTGGCCTTTGGCAAGGGCAGCCGTGAAGCTCTCCTGGGCGTGGCGTGCAACGGCGGCCCTGGCTTCCTCCAGGCAGTCCGATGCCTGACGCAGGGCAGCACCCTGCCGGGCGACGGTGTTCCGGTAAGCCTGGCCGGCCGGCGACTGCCAGTCGAGCAGTTGGATCTCACGCAGTCCGGCTATGACTTCCTCGACTCCTGCCACGCACGATGCAAGCCGCCCGGCCAGTGGCATGAGATCGGCGGCGACATGGTCCGCGGCTCCCGGCATGCCGTCCCCCCACACGTTCCCCATGACACATTCCCCTCCCGGGCAGCTCCCGCCGGCCCGCATCGCTTTACTGATGCGCCAACGCTAAGGAAAGCCCGGCACCATCCCCAGCACCGCCGTCGGCTATGTGGACAAGTAACGTGGGCAGGCACGCTTCGGGGGCCACCGGAGTTCGTGAAAGAATCAGCACATGCCTGAAACTGCCGCCACAGCTGATACACGTACGCCCTCAGGACGCCTGGCCCTCGCCGCGTCACAGGAAAAGATCGCCCTCGGTCCCCTGGACGGCCGCTACCAGTCCGCCGTCGCGCCGCTGGTGGACTACCTGTCCGAAGCTGCCCTGAACCGCGACCGTGTGGCTGTCGAAGTTGAGTGGCTTATCCACCTGACCAGTAACAACGTTCTCCCCGGCGCCGGTGCGCTCAGCCAGGACCAGCAGGACCAGCTCCGTGCCATCGTCACCGAATTCGATGCCGCTTCCGTGGCCGAACTCGCGGAAATCGAAGCCGTGACGGTTCACGACGTGAAGGCCGTGGAGTACTACATCGGCAGGCGCCTTCCCGGCATCGGCATCGAAAACCTGACGGCCATGGTGCACTTCGGCTGCACCTCGGAGGACATCAACAACCTGTCCTACGCCCTCGGCGTCAAGGGTGCTGTGGAGGACGTGTGGCTTCCCGCCGCCCGCGCCCTGGTGGCCCAGATCAGCAAGATGGCGGAGGACAACCGCTCGGTCCCCATGCTCTCCCGGACGCACGGGCAGCCGGCCACGCCCACCACCCTGGGCAAGGAGCTCGCGGTCACCGCTCACCGCCTGAACCGGCAGCTGGACCGGATCGCAAGGACCGAGTACCTGGGCAAGATCAACGGCGCCACCGGCACTTACGCCGCCCATGTTGCCTCCGTTCCCGGCGCCGACTGGCAGCAGGTTTCCAGGTCCTTCGTAGAGGGCCTGGGACTGACTTGGAACCCCCTTACCACCCAGATTGAAAGCCACGACTGGCAGGCGGAGCTGTATGCCGACGTGGCCCGCTTCAACCGCATCCTGCACAACGTCTGCACCGACATCTGGAGCTACATCTCCATCGGCTACTTCGCGCAGATCCCGGTTGCGGGGGCCACCGGCTCCTCCACCATGCCGCACAAGGTGAACCCGATCCGCTTCGAGAACGCCGAAGCGAACCTGGAGATCTCCAACGGCCTGCTGGACACCCTGGCGGCGACACTGGTTACTTCCCGCTGGCAGCGCGACCTCACGGACTCCTCCAGCCAGCGCAACATCGGCGTCGCGTTTGGGCACTCGCTGCTGGCCATCTCCAACGTGGCCAAGGGCCTTGAGCGCCTGGACGTTGCCGAGGACGTGCTGGCCGGCGACCTGGACACGAACTGGGAAGTGCTGGGCGAAGCCATCCAGATGGTCATGCGTGCCGAGGCCGTTGCCGGCGTCAAGGGCATGGAGAACCCCTACGAGCGGCTCAAGGACCTCACCCGCGGCCAGCGCGTTGATGCCGCGCGCATGCGGGAGTTCGTGCAGAGCCTTGGCCTTTCCGCCGATGCGGAGGCACGGCTGCTCGCGCTGACACCGGGCAAATACACGGGCATCGCGGACCAGCTGGTGGACCACCTCAAGTAGGTCCGCCGCAGGGCGCAGGAGAATTACGACGGCGGCGCCGGGCTTGGAAAGGCCCGGCGCCTTCGCGTTATCAGGGGCAGCTGACGGGTCCGCAGCCGGGTCCCCGGGGTGCGAAACTGGAGAGCATGAAGCTGCTGCTCATCCGCCACGGACAGACCCCCGGCAACGTCCTCGGCCAGCTGGATACCGCCCATCCGGGGCCCGGACTGACAGAACTCGGTGAGCGGCAGGCCGAAGCCATGGCGCGGTCCCTGGCCAATGAACCAATCGGTGCCCTGTACGCGTCCACGCTGATCAGGACCCAAATCACAGCTGCTCCGCTGGGCAGGCTGCGCAGCCTTGACGTCGAAGTGCTCGATGGCCTGCATGAAATCGAGGCCGGCTCGCTGGAAAAACTCACGGACCACGAGTCGCACAAGCGGTATATGGGAACGGTCATCTCCTGGGCCGCCGGCGACCTTGGCCGGCGCATGCCGGGGGGACCTGACGGCCATGCCTTCTTTGAACGTTTTGATGCCGCTATCGAGCAAGTAGTGGAACGTGCCTTCCGGGGCAAGCATGGAACCGCCGCGCTGGTAAGCCATGGCGCCGCGATCCGAACCTGGGCGGGCCGCCGTGCCGAGGACGCCGACCATGAATTCGCTGCCCGCCATGTGCTGGCCAACACCGGAATCGTGGCCCTCGAAGGCGATCCCGACGCCGGCTGGAAGCTGATTCACTGGGATGGAAGCCCGATCGGCGGGCTGGCCCTGGCAGACCCGACGGCGGAGGACCCCACGGGCAGGGACGTGACCGGCCCCTAGACGAGCTGTCGGATCCTGCGGGCAGGAAAAACAGCCGTCCTGCGGCAGGGGTTGATGGCTTCATGGGCGGACTCGGGGAGAAGCCGGAACGCCATCCGCGCGGCCTCTGCCGCCGTCGGCCGCTCTGCACTGTCCATCGCCGTCAGGGAGCGGAGGAAGGACTGCCAGGCGGGCGGCAGCGAGTCGGGAATATGGGGGCTGCGGAGCGTTCGGGCCACCAGTGACTCGATGGCGGTCCCCGGAAATGCCTTGGCCCCGGTCAGGAGTTCCAAGAGGACAAGCCCCATGGAGTAAACGTCCCAGGACGGTTCGCTTTCCCCGCCGGATGCCTGCTCTGGACTCATGTAGTGCACGGTGCCGGATGATATGCCGGGTTCCGGCGCCGACCCCGCCGCCGCGGCGATGCCGAAGTCGATGATTCGCACCGGACTCCGCCGCAATCCACTCAGCATCAGGTTTGCGGGCTTGATGTCGCGGTGCACCAGCCCACGGCCATGCAGATGGGCGAGCGCGCCGAACAGCCCGACCGCCCAGCCGGCTACCTCCCCGGGATGTTTGCTGTTGCTGCGGACGGCCTCTGCAAGGCTGGTTCCCAGTGCAAGCTCCTCCACAATGAACGGCAGTCCGCCGTGCGGACCGCCGGACGGCATGACGCCCTGCGCAATGAACCTGATGATGGACGGGTGATGAAGGGCTGCCAGGACAGCCGCTTCGTTCCGGAAGCGCCCGTGCTGCTTGTCCGAGTTCTCCACTGCCAGCTTGACCGCAACATCCGGCCCGCCGTTGATGTCAACGGCCCGGAACACCTCCGCGACGGAACCGCGTCCCAGGCGTTCACGCAGCAGGTACCGTCCAGCGAGGACGCCATCTGCGGCAGGACGCGTTTCTCGGCGCCCACGAACCGGGGGTGCAAGGGCGGGCGGGCTCATGCGGCGTACGGTGCAGCGGCCTCGACAGGAGTGGCCGCCGGCGTGGCGTGCCAGGCGGTGGAAGTGTAAGGCTGCCAGGCGTCAAGCTGGAAACCGCACTGGCAGCGCCAGACCGGCGGCAGTTCCACCGCTCCTGGTCCTTCCGGTTCGAAGGTGTAGACCACGGCGCCACCCCCGATGGCAGGAGTCACCAGTTCCATGGGCGTACCGCAGTGCATTCCGTTGCTCTGCTGCGGCAAAACTTCGGTAAAAGTGATCAACAGGCTCACGACTCCATCGGGCAGTTCATTCAGAGGACCGATCGTAAGCTTACATATTACTAGTCAAGCTAGCTAGTCCAGCTAGCTACTTTTTGCATGCTGGCCTCCTGCGCGCTGACCGCCTCGGTCATCCGCTTCAGGAATTCCACTACCACGCGCGCCTCCTCCGCGGTCAGGCTTTCCGCAACAGCCATCATCCGGCGGTGCATGGCACCCAGCGTCTCGCGCACTTCCTTATCCGATTCCACCGTGGGGACAATGACGACGGACCGGCGGTCCGACGGGTGAGCCTCGCGCCGGACGTGACCACTCGCCACCAGCCGGTCGATCAGCGAGGTGGTGGAGGCGCTGGTGATGCCGAGGAACTGGCTCAGGTCCTTGGGCACCACGGCCTTGCCCGAGGCCTGCACCCGCAGAAGGTACCGCAGCGCCAGGAGGTCGGTTTCCCCCATCCCCATGGAGTCCCTGGTGGACCGGCGCATTGTGGTCTCTGCCGAGCGGTAATCGCGCAGGGACTTCAAAACGGCAGCGCCATAGTCCAGCTGCCCGTCCGGACCGTACCAGTAGCCGGAGCCTTCGTTACCTGTGGAAACCATAACAATAGTTTAGACTGCCTGATAACTAGACCGCCAAGTAACCTGGTTATTGCTGGCCCTTGGTGTTAGCCGGCCCCTTACCCGGAAGAAACACCCGCGTAACCACATGCTTCTAGCCTTTTAGTGCATAACCCTCCGGCGAAACGAGGCACTTATGCAGACCAATCCGAGGCTGAACATCCGCCAGGTTTCCTGGTCGAATCCCGTCGGGGCAGACCTGCGCCGGGCGCAGCAGGCGGAACTCGACGCCCGCTTCGGCACCACGGACCACGAACCAGGCACACCGCCGTCGAGCGCTGACTGTGCCGTCTTCATCGTTGCCTATGACAAAGGGTCGGGCCAACCCGTGGGGTGCGGCGGCCTGCGACTCCTGGACCCGACCACTGCAGAGATCAAGCGGTTGTATGTGGTCCCGTACACGCGCGGCTCGGGCGTGGCCAGCTCCATCCTTGCGGCACTGGAAGCGGAGGCTTTCAAGCAGGGAATCACGCGCATCAAGGCGGAAGCCGGCTCCGCGCAGCCGGACGGCCGGAACTTCTACCAGAATTCCGGGTTCGAGCCGGTACCGAATTTCGGCCCTTATGTGGGTCTGGAGCATTCCTACTGCTACGCCAAAAGCATCCACGCGCACAGTGCCGCCCATACCGCCATGGCGTAAGAGCGGCCGCGGGGCGTCACACTCCGCAAGCCGGTGATCCTGCTGATCGCGTTCGTCACCGCAAAGATCCCCTTCACGCTGCGCATGCTCAAGGCGTACCGGGCGGTCCGGCCGGAAAAGAGCGCGAAAGAACCGCCTGCCTGCAGTTGCTCCAGCCTCCCCCGGGGCAGAGCCGCCATATGCCGCCGCGTCCGCCTCAGGGGAGGACAGCAAGCTTCCAGCCGCGCCCGTGCCCTGATCAGGCCGCTGTGCCGCTTCCGACGGCGGCCCTTCCGTTCCGCCATCGGGCCAGGTTCAGGAGGTGGTCCCGGAAGGGCTGGGCACCGTCTGCCAGGGCAAGCCGCATCAATGCCATCGACCCCATGCTGAGGGCACGGGTGCGCAGCCGTCGCTGCCTGTTGTACGAGGCGAGTGCCTGACTTGGCGGAAGGCTGTTGAGCAGGTCTGCCAGTGTTACCGCGTCCACGAGCGACTCACAAGCACCGCGGCCCAGGTTGGGAGTCATTGCGTGCGCCGCGTCCCCAATGAGGACAACGCGGCCACGGACGAAGCTGTGAAGCGGCGGAGTGGTCCAGATCCTCTGGGCAAGGGAGAAGTCGGGAACGGCAGAAGTCAGCACCTGGCGGATCGCCGGCGCATGCCCGGCGAAACGTTGCCGTGCCTGCTCCAGCGCCTCTGCCACGTCGATCCCGGCAGGGCCGAGCCCGGAGCACCAGCTGGCGTACCAGTTGGTGCCGCCCGGCGCGGCCGCGATTCCGAACAGGTCGCCGCGCCCCCAGTACTCCCCAACGTCCCCGGGAGTGACGGGGGAAGGGACCGTGCCGCGCACGGCAAGGTAGGGCATAAGCCGGGCATTGCTGGCCTCGCCCCACACGTCGCGGCGGACAACACTGTGAACACCGTCGGCACCCACCACCAGGCCGCCCTCCGCCGGAAGACGCCGGACGTGAGCCGTGTTGCGGCAGACGCTTGCCGGCACGGCCGAATCAAGCAACCGGAGCAGGTGGGTCCTGGAGATGCCGAACATCCCGCCGCCGTCCACCGTGACCCAGGGCTGTCCAGCAGCGTTACGGATGGAACCGCTGCCGATCACCGGGCTGGCCGCCCGCGCCTCCGCGAGGATGCCAATCCGCGCCAGGGCACGCTGGGCGTTCGGCCACATCGCCAGCACAGTTCCGACGGCGGGCAGTTCCGGCCGCTTCTCATAGACAGTGACCCGAAACCGGGTTTGATCCAGGCAGGCCGCGAGCGCCAGCCCGGCGATGCCGCCTCCCACAATCGAGATCGTTTCCATGGGCAAATACTACTACTTTTGTAGTAGAACCGGAACAGGTCACTAGACTGGCTTCATGCCGGACCGCCGCACCCAACTGCTCGATGCCGCACTGACCGTGGTAGCGGACAAAGGGATGAAGGGCCTCACCCACCGGGCAGTGGATGCCGCAGCAGGACTGACGGAAGGGACAACGTCAAACTACTACCGCAACCGCGCAGCCCTGGTTGATGCAGTCCTCGACCGCCTGCTGCAACTGGATGCCGAACTCCTGCGGAACGTCGGCCCGGCCGGCCCGCCGTCGAACACTGCCGAACTGGCCGGACAACTCGCCGCGATGGTGCTGGGCCTGGCCAGGCAGCACACCGGGCTGACCCGCGCCCGAATGGCCCTTTCCCTGGACCATCCCGAGGCCGTGACGGCCGGGCATCGGCTTCTGGTGGGCAGATTGGAACAGATGCTGGTGGCGATGGGCGTCCCGGACGCACCGTCCCGGGCACGGGACGTGGCGGACTATGGCGACGGCCTCCTGCTCCACCTGCTGACCGTACGGCGCGACGACGAGCCGGACGCGGCCGCCGTTGCGGCCGCCATAGGGCGCCTGCTCGGCTAGCGTGCGCCCGGGCACTCCGTGTAGGCCTCCGCGAGGTACGCCAATGGTCCGGCATCCAGCGAACCGGGCCGCTGGGAAGCGGTCAGCCCGCCGTCGTCCGTTCCTGGAACCGGCGCCAGGCAACCGGGGCCAGGAACCACGGCAATGCCGACGGCGGCTCCAATCACCGTTTCAATGATGCGGTCGCGGAGCAGGATGGCGGGCGAGGACGGGACCACCAGGAGCGTGGAGATCAGGGCAAGCGGTGTCACGAAGACCTGGGCCAGCAGATACTGGCGTAATTGTGGCTGAATCCCAGCCGTTCCCCGGCCCAGGTGGCGAGCGCTCCGGCGAGTCCGGCAGCCACCAGGTAGCCGAGGCCCTCCAGCCAGGCCGCCCGCTTTTCGTCGGTGGTCCGGCGGAAGGGCCGGGGGCTGGTCCAGGGGTGCGGTGGCGGGGCAGAATCCTCGCGGAGATCCCGATCAGCAGGCACAGCGCCGTGGTGCCGGCGGGTTCCCTTGAATGGAACGAGGAGGCAATGCCACTGAAACAGCGGCCCGTGATGCTTATGCCATGAAGCCCAGTGCACGGAACTCCCCCGCGGCCGAACTGAGCTGTGAAGTCTGCGGCCTGATGCCCGAGCCGACTAAGGCGCGGCTGACCCTGGCGAACGTGGCCGTGATGCTCCCGATCGAACTCCTGGTGCATGCCCTGGTGGTGGGCACCGAGCTGCCATACCTGGCAAAAGTGCTGGCCTTGGCGGTCACCGCCACTGTCCTGGTCATCTGGGTGGCCGAACCCTCGGCCAGCAGGATCCTGCGCGGCTGGCTGCACGCGCCCGCCCTGCGGCTGCGCAGGAAGCTGGGCACCGCACCCGCGCTGTGGCGGGCGCGCGCCATCCTGCGCGATGAGCCCGGCTCGCTGCAGTGTGTCACCAGGGCGCTGGCCCGGACAGGTACCAACATCCTGAGCATCCACGTGCATCCGGTGCCCGGCGGCGTCCTGGACGAGTTTGTCCTTGCCGCACCCGGCGGTATCGGCGAGCGCGAGCTTCTAGATGCATTAGCCGACGCCGGCGGCTCCGCCCCGCGGGTGTGGCCGACCACCAGCCTGGCGATGGCTGACGGACAGACCCGCGCGCTGAGCCTTGCCGCGCGGATCGCGGATGCACCCGATGAACTGCCGCTTGCCGTGGCGGAACTGCTGCGGGCCCGGATCCTCACCCCGGCCGAAGAGGCTGCGGCCCCCGCCGCGAACGACGCCGGCACCCGGCTCAAGATCCCCACCGCATGGCACGGCCCCATCACCTTCGCCCGGCCCGGCGAACCGTTCACACCGGCAGAGTCCGCCCGGGCCCACCGGCTCGCAGAACTCGCCGAAATCCTGGCATACAGGTCGCCCGCGCCACCGGAATAGCACTACCTGCCCGGCTTCGCGGCGGTCACAATCCGTTTGCAGCAGTTTCCGGAGGGGACTTCGGGAAAATCCTTGACAGTGGCGCGGGTCACTCCTACCGTTGTTTTTGGGATCCCAAAGCGGGATCCCAAACCTGAACAGCCGGCGCTCCGGATAGCCGGCCGACGCGTTGCCCCTGATTCCGCGGAACCCGCCATCTCAGCGCCGGCCCGCCCATCCCGCACTTTCCCCATCCGTATACTTCCCCTACTTCCCCGTGAAGGAGAAGCTGTGTCCATTCCAAACACCGAGACAACGGCGGCGTCCGCCGGCGATACTTCCCCAGACCAGACCCCGGGCGAGACCCGCAAGGACGGCGTGCAACGGCGCACCTCCGTCCGCTGGAAGCTCTTCCTCCTGCTGCTGGTCCTCGTTGCCGTCAACTACATTGACCGGGGCTCCATCTCGGTTGCCCTCCCCATCATCCAAAAGGAGTTCAATCTCGCTCCTGAACTGGTGGGCCTCCTGCTCTCCGCCTTCTTCTGGACCTACGCCCTGATGCAGATTCCGGTTGGCTGGCTGATCGACAAGTTCGGACCCCGCAAGGTCATGACCGCCTCATGCGTCGGCTGGGGTGCGGCCACTGCCGCATCCGGCATGGCAGGTGGTTTCCTCAGCATGTTCATCGCCCGGATGGGCATCGGCGTCACCGAGGCGGGCGTGATGCCCGCCGGCGGAAAACTCAACGCCATCTGGATGCACAAATCCGAACGCGGCCGCGGTGCCACCATCCTCGATGCCGGCGCTCCCCTGGGTGCCGGGCTTGGCGGCATCATCATCGCCGGGCTCATCGCGGCCACCGGCAGCTGGCGCTGGGCGTTCGTCATCGCCGGCGCCGCCACGGTACTCATGGGCGTGGCCGTCTGGTGGTACGTCCGCGACAATCCCCGGGAGCACCGTGGGGTCAACGAGGCCGAGGCTGCCTATATCGAGGCCTCCCACGCCGAAGAGGATGCCGAGGCAAAACTGGATGGCAGCCAGGGCAAGCGCGCATTGCTCCCCTACCTCAAATTCCGTTCCTTCTGGGCCATGTGCTTGGGATGGCTGGGGTTCAACGGCGTGTTCTACGGCCTGCTGACCTGGGGACCCCTCTACCTGGCACAGGCAAAGGGCTTCGATTTGAAGACCATCGGCTGGTCCACCTTCGTGATCTTCGGAGCAGGTTTCGTGGGCGAGATCATCGGCGGCACCATCGCCGACAAGTGGCGGGCCTCCGGCGCGTCGGCCAACCGCGTCATGCGCACCCTGCTGGGCATCTCCAGCGCCGTGGTCATCGGCGGCCTGGTTGGCGTCACGCTGGTCGCGGACCCCACCACCGCCGTCGCACTGCTCTCGCTTGTCATGTTCTTCCTGCGCTGGGTGGGCCTGTTCTGGAGCATCCCCTCCATCCTGGGCGGCCGCACGAATGCGGGTGTCCTGGGCGGGGCGATGAACTTCAGCGGCAATATCTCCGGCTTCGTCACTCCCATCGCCGTGGGACTGATTGTGGGTGCAACGGGCTCCTACACCTGGGCGCTGCTCTACTTCGTGGGCTCGGCGATTGTCATGGGCGCCTCCGTGCTGACGCTGAACTACAACAAGCGGCTTCCTGTCTAAGCTAGCCATCCAAGGCAACACCTGATCCGCGTTCCCGCTGCCGGGAGCCGTGTCCATCAAGAATCCGATTGGAGCACCATGCTGACCGCAGAAGAAACCCAGGACAAAGAACGCCCGCTGCGCGAGGCCGTCCGGGACACGCTCCGCACCCGGATTTTCGAAGGACACTACCCTCCCGGCACGCGGCTGGTGGAACGCGACCTCGCGGCTGAATTCTCCGTCTCCAGGCTTCCGGTCCGCGAAGCACTCCGCATGCTCCGCCAGGAGGGGCTGATCAGCGACCGGGGCGCCCGGGGAGCAGAAGTCAGCACCCTGAGCCCCAAGGATGTGGAGGACCTCTTCGATGTCCGCCAGTCCCTGGAAGTCCTGGCCTGCCGGCTCGCCGCTGTGCGGGCCACCGCAGAAGACCTTGCGTACCTGAAGGGGCTGCTGGACAGCGCAGACGATTTCCTGGCCAAGGGCGCCGTGATGGAAGCACACCGTGCCAACAGCGAATTCCACGATGCCATCACAGGCATCGCCGACAACAACTTCCTTAAGTCGGCACTGGAGCCCCTGCAGGGCCGGATGCACTGGCTGTTCCGCCATGTGAGCGACCTGCCGGAGCTGATCAGGGAACACCGCGAACTGTATGCCGCGATTGCCAGCGGCGATCCCGACCGTGCCGCGGCACAGTCTGCGTCCCACATCGGCAAGTACCGGGAGCAATTCCCGGAGGACTTCCAAAAAACCGAACCCCAACTTCACCGGAAGAGATAATGCGACTCCTGGTCATCAACCCCAACATCAGCGACGATGTCACAGCCCTGATCGAATCCGAGGCACTGCGCTCCGCCGCGCCCGGGACCGAGCTGGTGGTCCGCACGGCCCGCTACGGTATGGAGTACATCGAGACCCGCTTTGAATCCCTCGTGGCCGCCGGCGCCGTGGCTGAAATCATTGCCACGCATACCCTCCCCGGCGCTGAAACCGTGGATGCAGTGGTGGTTGCGGCCTTCGGCGACCCCGGGATGCCGGCGCTGAAGGAACTGGCCGGCGTGCCCGTCATCGGCATTACCGAAGCTGCGCTCTGCGCCGCCGCACTGCAAGGCCACCGCTTTTCCATCATCGCCATCTCGGACCGGATCAGGCCCTGGTACCAGGACTGCGTGGACCGGTTCGGCCTTGCCGGACGGCTGGCCTCCCTCCGTTCGATCAACGAATCCCTTAAGGGCATCAGCTCCGTCCAGCAGGACTTCAAGGAAACCCTTCTGGCACTGAGCCGCCAGGCCGTGGCGGAGGACGGCGCCGACGTCGTCATCCTGGCAGGAGCCCCGCTCGCCGGGCTCGCCCGCGAACTGAAGGGACAGATCCCTGTTCCCGTGGTGGACGGGATCTCCGCCGGAATCCGGATGGCGGAAGCGGTGGCGGGACTCCAGTCCGGCCCGCACCGTGCAGGCGCCTTCGCTCCGCCGCCCGCCAAGTTCCGCGCCGGCCTCAGCCCGGACCTCGACGCAGCCCTCACCGCAGCCCAGGACAGCGCAGTCGCCGCGCTGCCCACCGCCTGAAGCAGCAGCTTTCCCCGAAGGAGGACACCGATGTCCCGCCAGCCAGACCTTGTCATTGCCAACGCCACCGTGGTCAACAGCGATGGGCGCAGGGCCGCCCATATCGTGGTCCGGGACGGCCTGGTCGCCGAACTCGCCGACGCCGCCGGGCCAGCGCCTGCCGCCGCACGGACCATCGACGCCGCGGGCAGGCTGGTGATACCCGGCGGCGTGGACGGCCACTGCCATGTTGCCCAGGTGACAGGCCGCTTCCGCACCCTGGACGACTACCGCACCACATCCACCGCAGCCCTGTGGGGCGGCACTACTACCATCATCGACTTCGGAATTCCACGGGACGCCCAAGAAACACCGCTCGCCGCCGTCCTGAACAAGAAGGAGCTGGCCATCGAATCCCGGTGCGACGTGGCCCTTCACGGTGCCGTGATCAACTGGGACGAAACGGTGCCGTGGCAGCTGGAGCAGCTCGCCGCCGAAGGGGTGCGGTCGGTGAAGATGTATACCACCAACCGCGGCACCACCATGGCCGACGGGGACACCATCCTCAAGGTCATGCGTGAGATGGTCCGGCTGGACGGCCTTACCTACATCCATGCCGAGCACGACCCCATCATCGCTGACTGCACGGAACAGCACGCGCAGGATGGCCGGATCGGCATCGGGCACCTGCACCGGACCCGGCCCGAGCTGGCCGAAGAAACCTCCGTCAAGGAGACCCTGGCCATGGCCGAATACACCGGTGCTCCCGTGTACTTCGTGCACCAGTCCACACCCGGGGCGGTGGACCTGGTTTCCAATGCGCGCGCCCGTGGATTGGAGGCCTTCTCAGAGACCTGCCCGCATTACGTCACCCTGGACGATTCGGTCTACGGCTCAGCCTTTCCGGAGTGGTTCGCTTGCTGCCCTCCCATGCGCAGCGCCCGGACAGTGGCCGCGCTCAGGGAACGGCTGGCCACCGGTGCCATCCACACCATGTCCTCGGACCACTCCTGCTACGACCTCTCCCAGAAGCGCGAACGGACTGACGACGTCCGCGCCATGCCGCATGGCCTGCCCGGCGTGGAGACCAGGATGCCCGTCACCTTCACGGCAATGACAGCCGAGGGCGCCAGCGTGGAGGCCTTCGTGGAGGCCTTCTCCGCCGGCCCGGCGCGGATTAACGCCGTGCCCGGAAAAGGCCGCATCGCCGAAGGGTTCGACGCCGACCTCGTCATCTTCGACCCCGCCGAGGAACGCACCGTTGACGGCGCGAACCTGCACATGGGAACCGACTTTTCGCCTTTCCACGGGGACGTGCTGGCCGGCTGGCCCGCCGTCGTTGTTTCCCGCGGCCGGGTGGTGCTGGACGGGGAGGGATTCCACGATCCCGGCGCCGCCGGCCGCTTCCTCGCCCGCAACGGCTTCCGCCAGCACCAGTCCATCTCCCCCGCCGGCGTTACCCACGCCGCAGCTATCTAGGAGCACCCCATATGCCAGCGACAACACGGCCCCGCAGGATCGGCATGATCGTGCCGTCCTCCAACACCTGCCTGGAGCCGCAGACCTACCGGATCCTCGGTAACCGCACCGACGTCACGGTCCATTTCACCCGCATTCCGGTCACCAGGATCGCCTTGGACGATTCTTCCCACCGGCAGTTCGATGCGACTGTCATGCGCGAGGCGGCCACGCTTCTTGCGACGGCGGACGTGGACGTTATTGCCTGGAACGGCACCTCCGGCTCCTGGCTCGGTTCTGCACACGACCGTGAACTCGTGGCAGAGATTACCGACGCCACCGGCATCCCCGCCACCACATCCACCCTGGCCTACCTCGAGGCATTTGGGACTTTCGGCACAGAACGGATGGCGCTGTTCACCCCGTACACGGAGGACGTCAACCGCCAAATCGTCGCTTCCTACGAACGGGACGGGATCAAGACAGTTGACCACCGTGCCCTGGGCCTAAGCGACAACGAGTCGTTTGCCCGGGTCACCGACGATGAAATGCGGCCCGGTTCGCGGGAACTGGCAGCTGCATCCCCGGACGCACTGGTGTACCTGTGCACGAACCTCTACGGCGCCAACATCACGGCGGAAATCGAGGAAAGCACCGGCGTTGCCGTGCTGGATTCGGTGGCGGTGACGCTGTGGCATGCCCTGAAGCTCGCAAACGCACCGCTGCTGGAGCCGCGGTGGGGCAGGTTGCTGGGGTAGCAACACCTACATCCGCAGGGTCAGGGCCCCCGGATCCAGGGTCATCAGGACGTGCTTGCCCTGGCCCTCATGGTCGCCGTCCAGCTGGTAATCGTCGTTGTGCTCCAGGATGATTTCCACGGATTTGCCCTGGAAATACTCCACGGAAGTATCCTTGTTCCGGCCCTTGACGATCATTCCGGCGAGTACCGAGAGCCAGCCCAGCCGCCCATGGTGGGGGGCCAGGACGGCCACATCCAGCAGCCCGTCATCCATCTTCGCCTCAGGGAAGATCTCCAGTCCGCCCTGGACCTTGCCGCAGTTACCCACCATGACGCTGCGGACCCCGCGGTGCACGGCCCGCTTGCCGTCGATGACAACGGTAGCCCTGACCGGCTTGCCTGGCAGGTTGCGGATGCCGGCGTCCACGTAGGCCAGCCAGCCCACCTTGTGCTTCAGCTCCTCGTCCGTGTCCGCCATGATGGTGGCGTCGTAGCCAACGCCCGCCATCACCAGGAACAGCTGTTCCATGTCAGGGTCGCTCCGGCGGGCGCGGACGACGTCGATCTTGCGCTCGGTTCCTGCGAGGGCGCCGGCCATGGCACCGTCAAAGTCCGTGATGTCCATGCCCAGGTTGCGTGCCAGCAGATTGCCCGTGCCAAGCGGCAGCAGGCCCATCGGGACCTCCCCGCCGGAGAGGACTTCGGCCACGCACCGTACGGTGCCGTCACCGCCGCCGGCAATCACGATGTCGGCGCCCTGGGCGAGGGCCTCCTTCGCCTGGCCCACGCCGGGGTCCTCCTTGGTGGTCTCGAACCACATCGTCTCGCCCCAGCCGTTTTCGGCGGCGTGCCGGGCGGCAAGTTCCTTGACGTCGATGTCCACCGTTTTGGCCGGATTGATAATGATGGCTGCGCGCTGGGGGGTGAGCGGGCGGGTGGCAGTCATGGCGTCCTTCGGTGGCAATTGGAAAGGCTACTTCTGAAAGAAGGGTAGCCTGCCGGGGCCGGGTTCGGAGCCGGTGTGGCAACGTCCGCAGGCTACAGCGCCTTCACTGCTCCCAGCACCTGCGCCAAAGATTCCTTCGCATCGCCGAAAAGCAGGGACGTCTGCGGCTGGTACAGCAGCTCGTTTTCGATGCCAGCGAAACCCGGCCGCATGGAGCGCTTGAGGAACACTACCTGCCGCGCCTCGGCCACCTCCAGGATGGGCATGCCGTAGATCGGCGAACCGGAGGAGGTCTTGGCTGCCGGGTTCACTACGTCGTTGGCGCCCACCACCAGCGCCACGTCCGCCGTCTTGAATTCGGGGTTGATCTCCCCCATTTCCTTGAGCGACTCATACGGCACGTTGGCCTCTGCCAGGAGCACGTTCATATGCCCGGGCATCCGGCCCGCCACCGGATGGATGGCGAAATCGACGTCGATGCCCCGCGCTTCCAGGGCGTCAGCCAGCTCCGCCGCCGTATGCTGCCCCTGCGCCACCGCCAAGCCGTAGCCGGGGACAATGATCACCCGCTGCGCGTATCCGAGCAGCACCGCCACATCCTCCGGACTGGAGGACCGGACGGGACGTTCGCTCACGGCGTTGGAACCCGCCGTCGACCCTCCCCGGAAGGCGCCGAACAGGATGCCGGCCACGCTGCGCCCCATCGCTGCGGCCATGGCGCGCGTGAGGATGGTACCGGAGGCGCCCACCAGGGTGCCGGCCACCACCAGGAGGACGTTGCCGAGCACTACGCCGGACGCGGCGACGGCCAGGCCGGTGAACGCGTTCAGCAGCGAGATCACGATGGGAACGTCCGCCCCTCCCACAGGCAGCACCAGCAGGACGCCGGCGGCCAGCCCCAGCACAAGGAGCAGCACCGCAAGGACGGGGGAACCGGTGAGGACGACGGCGACGGCGGACGCCACGGCGGCGAGCAGCACCGCCGCCATCACAACGGGGAGCCCGGGAAACACCACGGGACGGGTGGTCATCAGTTCCTGGAGCTTCGCGAACGTGACGCCGGACCCGGCGAACGAGACGGCGCCCACCAGGAGCGTGAACACGATGGCAAGACGTACCCAGGGATCGTCCGTGTGGGCCAGTTCGAGGAGGGCCACGAGGGCAGCGGCACCACCGCCGACGCCGTTGAAGATGGCCACCAGCTGGGGCATTTGCGTCATCTTCACGCCCCGGGCCACCGGGGCTGCCACCACGGTGCCCACCGCGATGGAGCCGAGGATCCAGGGGATGTTGTCCAGCCGCACGGACAGGAACACCGTGAGTACGCCGATCAAGGCACCAAGTGCCCCGATGAGGTTACCGCGGCGGGCGGTCCGCGGGGAGCTGAGGCCGCGCAGCGCCAGGATGAAGAACACGGCAGCCACGAGGTACAGCAGTGCCGTCCAGACGGGATCGAGGAGGATCATTTGCTGCCTGCCTTTTTCGCCGCCGGCCGGGTGACCTCTTTCTTCGCGTGGAACATGTGCAGCATCCGGTCCGTGACCACGAAGCCGCCCACCAGGTTGGCGGTGGCCAGGACGACGGCCAGCAGCGCGATGGCCAAGACCCATGGGTCGCTGGCCTGGCCGGCGACGATGATGGCGCCCACCAGGATGATGCCGTGGATGGCGTTGGCGCCGGACATCAGGGGCGTGTGCAGGGTGCTGGAAACTTTGGAGACCACCTCGAACCCAACGAACACGGCCAGGACGGTGATGGTCAGCAGGCTCATTCCGTCCATCAGAGTGCCCCTTCCTGCCGTGCGTGGATTCTCTGTGCCAGCAGTTCGGCGGTGGGCTGGTGCCGCACCCCGCCGTCGTGGGTCAGGCACGCGCCCGCCAGCACCTCGTCGCCGAAGTCCGGGGCAACGGTGCCGTCCCGCACCATGAGCGCCAGCAGGTTTGCCACGTTCTTGGCATAAAGCCGGGACGCATCCGAGGCCATTGCGGACGCCGGATCCTTGAGCCCGACCAGGCACACGTGCCCGGCGCCGTCGGCAGTGGGGACCGCGATATCCGCACCGGCGACCACGCCCTCCACGTTGCCGCCCGATTCGGCAGCGAGGTCGACGACGACAGAGCCGGGCCGCATGCCCTGCACCATTTCCCGGGTCACCAGGAGCGGGGCGGGCCTGCCGGGGATGGCCGCCGTCGTAATGAGGACGTCCGACTGGGCGACGTGAGGTGCCAGCAGCTGCCGCTGCCGGGTTCCGGCGTCGCTGCTGAGCTGGCGGGCGTAGCCGCCGGCCGCTTCCACCGTCTCGAGGTCCAGCCGGATGAAGGTGCCGCCCATGGATGCGACTTCGTCAGCGGATGCGGGGCGGATATCGTTCGCGAAGACACGGGCTCCCAGCCGCTTCGCGGTGCCGATGGCCTGCAGCCCTGCCACGCCGGCGCCGAGCACCAGGACCCTGGCGGGGGGCACCGTCCCGGCAGCCGTCATGTAGAGGGGAAAGAAGTGCGGCAGCCGGATGGCCGCTTCCAGGACGCAGCGGTAGCCGGCCACCAGGGCCTGGGAACTGAGGGCGTCCATTGACTGCGCCCGGGAGATCCGGGGGACCAGTTCCAGCGCGAAGGAGGTGATGCGCCCGGCCGCGAGCGCCTGCACGGTGTCCAGTTCGGACGACGGCGAGGCGAGGCCAACGGTTACCGCCCCCGGCTTCAGGGAAAGGGCCGTATGCGGGTCCAGGGGCCGGACGTGGACCAGGACATCGAGTTCCTTCGCTTCCAGCAGGGGTACGACGGCGGCTCCGGCCTGGCGGTACTCGTCGTCCGCATGTCCGGCGGCTTCACCGGCGCCGGACTCTATGAGCACTTCAAGGCCCATGCCTGCCAGTTGCTTGACCGATTCCGGCGTCGCGGCCACGCGCCGCTCGCCCTCGCGGTGTTCCCGCGGTATGCCCAGTTTCACCCGCCAAGCTCCCTCCTGCCGCGACCGGCAGTCGTGTGGCAGCCGCTCTGCTGCGCACAGTTGGCTTGAGTCTAGAGCGCCCGCTGCTGCTGCGGGAGTGGGGCGGCGGCCTTGGATGGCAAACAGTTACGTTTGGCCCACACCCGCCCGCCCTTAGCAGAATTTTTGGGCAGATATGGGGACTTCCAAGGCCCGCTGGGCGGCCGAGTCATCTGGCGGGCGGGAACGACATCAAATTCACACTTTTCAGGAAGGGAAGGCTACCCTAAGTCGTTCCCATCTTTTGTTCCTGCTTCCCCGGCAGCCCTGCAAGGCGGTATTTTCGTGCGCTCGTTCCTTCGGCCCCGCGTCCTCGTGGCAGCCCTCGCCACCCTCACCCTGGCCGGCTGCGGCTTCAGCGGCACCCAGACGCAGTCAGTCCAAAGCACCGCCGCCGCGGACACCAGCCAGCGCATCGTGGTGGACAACTTCCGGGCCCCGGTGGCCAACTGGGCCATCGAATCAGATGCCGCCTACATCCTCTCCCTCTCCGGCTGCCTGGAGACGCTGACCAAGTATGACCAGGCCGAGGGCAAGATTGTGCCGTTCCTGGCCACCGAATGGAAGCAATCTTCCCCGCTGGACTGGGACTTCACCATCCGCCAGGACGTGTCGTTCCAGGACGGAACCAAGCTCACTGCCGAAGCCGTGGTGGCCGCACTGAACCACGTCCTGGATGCCAAGGTCCCTGCCCGCGCCTTCAACCGCACCATGATCAGCAATGTCAGCGCCGTGGACGGAAGCACCGTCCGTGTGAGCACCCCGGCCGAGAACCCTTTGGTCCCGTACCGTCTGGCGAGCGTCAACACCGGCATCCTCGCCCCGGCAGCCTACAAGGACACTGAGGTGGACCCGTTCGGGCACTGCACCGGCCCCTTCACCGCGGTCTCGGAAAAAACCAAGCAGTCGCTGACGCTTGACCGCAACGAAAACTACTGGGGCGGTGACGTGCAGCTGGCAGGGGCGGAGATCCGCTTCATCACCAACGGCGCCACCCGCGCCGCCCAGGTCCAGACCGGCGAAGCGGACATCTCCCTCTCCATCCCCGTCGCCAGCCTGGCCACCCTGAAGGGCGCTGCCGGCGTCACCGTGCTGGGCGCCGACTCACCACGTACCGCCACGTTGTACATGAACAACGGCCGCGCCCCGCTCGACAACGTCGACGTGCGCAAGGCAATCCGCGATTCCCTGGACCTGGACGCCCTGGCTGCCAGCGTCTATGAAGGCGCGGCCCTGCCCGCCACGGGACCTTTCGCACCGTCGGAGCCCTGGGCCGGCGACGCGCAGGAGGAGCACAAGCAGGACCTGGAGGCGGCCCGCGCCCAGCTGGAAAAAGCCGGCTACACCCCTGACCGCCCGCTGGAGATCATCGCCATCGTGGAGCGCGCCGAGTTCGCAGACGTCGCCGCGGTCATCCAGGAGAACCTGAAGACCATCGGCATCCCGCTGTCCATCCAGGCAAAGGAATACGCTTCCGCGGAACCTGACGTGCTGGCGGGCAACTACGACATGCTGCTCAGCCAGCGCAACCGGCTGATCGACATCGCCGACCCCATCGGCTTCCTGACTGCCGACTACACCTGCAAGGGCACGTACAACCTGAGCCACTTCTGCGATGCCGAGTACGACAGGATCATCGCCGAGGCGGCCAAGACAGTGGACACCAACGAACGGTACAAGCTGTACGCGGAAGCCGGTCGGATCCTCCGGGACAAGGCGGTCAACGCCTGGCTGGTCAACGAACAGGCCACCGACGCGATACGCACGGATGTCCTGAACTACGTGCAGGATCCCCTCTCCCGGTACGTCCTGACGGCAAAGACGGCCAAGGCCGCCTCCTAGCCCCTCAGGACCACCGCATGCTGCAGTTCATCGCCAAACGGACGGCCACCCTGGTGGCCGCCGTCGCTGTGTCCTCTTTCGCGGTGTTCCTCATCCCCTACGTCACCCCCGGCGACCCGGTCCGGAAAATCATCCGGTCCAGGGTCACCGGGGATGCCATCGAAGACTCCTCCGTCCAGGCCCTCGCCCAGAGCCTGGGACTGAACGATCCCCTGGCCGCCCAGTACTTCCGGTGGCTGGGCAACTTCTTCAGCGGCGACATGGGGCTGTCCTACGTCAGCCGCACCCCCGTCGCCGAGCAGGTCCTGCCCGCGCTTGCCGTCACGCTCAGCCTCGTGGCCATGGCGCTGGGGCTCGCCGCCGCCGTCGCCCTTCCGCTCGGCATTATCTCCGGACTGCGTCCCGGCAGCCTTCCGGACAAGGCCATCACTGCCGTGAGCCAGGCGTTCATCGCAATGCCGGAGTACTGGGTGGCGCCGGTGCTGGTCCTGGTCTTCGCCCTCAAACTCTCGGTGCTGCCCACGGCCGGGTGGAACGACCTGTCCTCGGCGGTCCTTCCTGCCCTGACCCTGGCACTGCGTCCCATCAGCTTCTTCACCTCCGCGGTCCGCGCCGGCATCATCGACGCAGCAGCAGCGGACCACGTCCCGGCTGCCCGGGCGCGCGGCCTGAGCCATGCCCAGTCCATCGTCCGGCATGTCATTCCCAACGGGCTGGTACCCCTGTCCACCCTGTTCGCCGTCTGGTTTGCCGGGCTGCTGGGCGGCTCCGTGATCGTGGAGGTGATCTTCGCGGTGCCCGGCATGGGCCGGCTGCTCTTTGATTCCGTGGTCAACAGCGACATCCCCCTCGCACAGGGCGGCGTGGTGGTGGTCGTGGCGCTTGCCGTGGCGGTAACCACCCTTGCCGATTTCGTCCACCGCTTCCTCAACCCCACGGTGGGAGGTTCCCTTGCGTAGCCGGATCACCGTAACAACCGTGGCAGCGTCGGTCCTGGCCCTGATCGTCCTGGCGGTGCTCCTGGCCCCGTGGATCTCGCCCTACCCGCCCGCGGAGCAGAACCTGGCACTGCGCCTGGCACCGCCGTCGGCAGCGCACTGGCTCGGCACCGACAACCTGGGCCGGGACACGCTGAGCCGGATACTGGAGGGTGGCCGGTTCTCCATGTCCGTCGCCGCACTGGCAACAGTGCTGACCTGCATCCTGGGCGCGGGCATCGGCATCCTTAGCGCCCGGCGCCGCGGCTGGGTGGATGAGTTCCTCACCCGCACCAACGATGTCCTGCTCGCGCTGCCGGAGATGGTGGTAGCGCTGTTCATCGTGGCAGCCCTCGGCACCGGATTCGGCCCCCTGCTGCTGGCGCTCACGGTCACCGGCTGGACGCCCTTCGCCCGGCTGGCCCGGACCCTGGCGTACGACGTCTCCGCCCGCGGATTCGTGGACGCCGCCCGGGTGCTGGGCTGCAGTCCGCGCTTCATTATCTTCCGGCATGTCTTGCCGCACCTTGCCGCCCCGATCCTGGGCCAGGCCACCCTGCGGTTCGGCCACCTGCTCATCAGCGTGGGCGCCCTCTCCTACCTGGGCCTGGGCGTCCAGCCGCCGCAGTCGGACTGGGGCTCCATGCTGGCCGCGGCGCAGCCGTTCGCCGACCGCGCACCGCTGGGCATCCTGGCCCCGGGGCTGGTCATCTTCACGGTTGCCCTCTGCGTCACACTGCTGGGCCAGCGCGCCGCCCACATGGCCGCCGGGCCCCTGCTGCTCCCTGCGGCGGCAGACACGTGAGCGCCCGGCTGGTGCTGGACGGCCTGGAGGTCCGGCAAAAAACGGACGACGGCGGATACGGCCGCCGTTTGCTCTCCGACGTCTCCCTCGCCGTCGAGCCTGGCGAGTTCGTGGCGCTGGTGGGCAGCTCCGGATCGGGAAAGACGCTCACCGCCATGTCCTGCCTGCGGCTGCTGCCCCCGCAACTGGAAATCACCGGCGGGTCCATCCGGCTGGGGAACCAAGACCTGACCAGCGCCGGCGAACCCGAACTCAATGCGGTCCGCGGCGGGCGGTTGGGCATGCTGTTCCAGCAGCCCAAGCGGATGTTCAACCCCAACCGGACAATCGGCAACCACTTAAAAGAGCCGCTGCGCCTGCACGCCGGGCTGCGGGGGCACAAAGCCCGGGCCAAGGCCCTGGAGCTGCTGGAGGAAGTGGGTTTCGCCGACCCCGGCAAAGGCCTCAGGGCTTTCCCGCACCAGCTCTCCGGAGGCATGGCCCAGCGCGCCATGACCGCCCTGGCGCTGGCCGGGCAGCCGGACATGCTCCTGGCGGACGAGCCCACGTCCGCCCTGGACAAGATGCTGGAACGCCAGGTGCTGCAGCTGCTGGACCGCGAACGCCGCGAGCGAGGGCTCGGCATCCTGTACATCACTCACAACCTGGCCTCCGTTGCCGCGTACGTGGACCGTGTCCTGGTCATGAACTCCGGCAGCATCGTGGAGGGCGGACCCGCAGGTGAGCTGCTCACCCGCCCCACAACGGACTATGCCCGGGACCTGCTGGCGGCGGCGCAGCTGGCACCCGCATCCCGGCGTCGTCCGTCCCCCGGGGAAAGCGACGTGCTGGTCCTGGACAAGGTGGGCAAGCGCTTTGGGCGCAGGCGCGGCAGTCCTGTGCTGGAAGATGTCTCACTCTCGCTCCGCCGCGGGGAGATCCTGGGCGTGCTCGGCCAGTCCGGGTCTGGCAAGAGCACCCTGGCCAAGGCGATCGTCGGGCTTGACGAGGCCAGTGCCGGGACCATCAGCCGGCGGTTCGACGGCGACGCAGCCCGGCGGCCCACGGCAGTGCAGCTGGTGTTCCAGGAGCCGCACGGCGCATTCGACCCCCGCATGACCCTCCGGGCCAGCCTGCAGGCGCCGCT
>NZ_JBNHFD010000047.1:0-28308 GCF_059089865.1 Arthrobacter sp. Y3221157 | reverse complement strand
CGAGGTCAATGACCTCCACCTCGTAGGAGCCGGCCTCGAGCAATTTCTCAACGAGGGTCTGGGCTACCTTCAGGGTGCGGGACTGCGGCTTGGGATTACCGGCAACGATTGAAACCTTGAGCGTCATCACTTCTCACTAACTGTGTTGTCAGGAAAATGAGATACGCCAGTGAAACAGCGAAGCTAACTACAACCGAGAGGCCTACGCGTGTAACACCACCGTGTCTCACACACCACCGAGATTTTTTGGCCCGGTGGGCCCGCAACGGCTTACGCTGCGTTCAAACTACATTGACTAAACCCGGAGTGGCCGGGATCACATCAACTAGAAGAACACTAACACAAACCTGAGCGGATGATCAAGAGGATTGATTGAGCAGTTGAATTCACCTCGGTGTAGTCCTACATCTGAGGCGAGTAGGCAACCCCAGTGCGAGATGAGGATTCACACAATTGGGAGACCAAGTTGATCTTTCGCTCAAATTCCGCTGCTCTCTTGGAGATCTCAGAGAGTCTGGGCATTAGACTGTTGAGTAGATTCACTCCGTCGCCTGGACGGATCCCTGACCCTGGAGGAACAAATGGCCCAATCCCACTTGCCCGTGGAGCAGAGGCGTCGTCAGTTCGTTAGCGCTGCAGAACGCGTGATTGTTCAGGAAGGATTGGCGAAGGCGACCACTCGTCGAATAGCGGAGGAGGCCGGGCTCCCCGCCCCCAACCTTCACTATTGTTTCGCGACCAAAGAAGATCTCCTTCAGGCCGTTTACGAGTCCGCCGCCTCCAGCGCCTTCGCCGAAATCGGACGGTTCGTGACGCCCGGGGTAGGTCTCGCACAGGGCATCGAAGACATCATGCGTTCCTTCGTCAAATGGAACAGTGGTAGCCAGGAAATCCAGTTGGCGATGTATGAACTGACCCTTTGGTCCCTGCGTAACCCTGCGTCCAGCCACTTGGCCGGGCGGGTTTACCGGCGCTTTCTTGACGGCTTTGAGCAACTGCTCACAGAGGTCATGAGGCCGGATGAGGCAGATGTGGATTTGGATACATTGGCCCAACTGCTGATAGGCGCCATTGACGGTTTCACTCTCCAGCGCCTGACGCTTAGAGACAAGGCCGGTACAGCATTTTTGGATATGTCTGTGCGCTCACTGCAGGCCGCTGTCGTTGCGGTGGATGTGGCCAGAAGCTGATACCTGCCCCACGAATTTCCGGGCCGTCCCTTACTTCACCGGCAGTTCCCCTTTTGAGCCGCTGACTGCATTCGACCAAGCAGTCTGGACCCAAGGATTCATTCGTACTTCGTAGTGACTAACTGGCATAGCATGCTGTGCCTGGTTCAGCAGGACTCTAAGGAATTCTGCACACGATCTGTGAGCCACTAGATAACTACACCGCCCGGACAATAGCCTGGGCGGTGCATCCTATTTGTCTGCCTGTTGTGCGTACGCGTTCGGCCAGTTGACGGTCGTTCCCAGACCGGCAACCGAACGCGGCCGGACCGCCGACTATTCGATAAATTCAAAGGACCTGCTGCACTCAGAATCGGGGGATTCCCTAACCATGCTTAGCGCTCAGGAATCACCGCGATGCCCTGGATCTCGATCACGGCTTCCCTCTGCCACAGCCGCGTGACGCCGAGCCCCGCCATGGCCGGGTACGGGGACCCGGCCATTTCGCGCAAGCTGCGCCCGATCTCATGTCCGCTGGCCATGTAATCGTCAACGTCTGCAAGGAATATGGTCACGTTAACCAGGAGATCATCAGAGCCTTGCCAGGTGCGAGTGCCGCTGCGGGGCTTTTTCGCTTCAATGCGGGTCCTGAGGTCCCTGCCCTGCTTGAGTTTCAGACAGGTAGGCCTCATACACGCCGGCCGCGACCGCCAGGTCTTGCCAGGGCATGCCAGTTGTTTTGAATACGGCAGGCCGCTCTGATTGTGGACGAATGCGGCCCTGGACCAGTTCAGCGAGCGTGTTCAGGCTGGTGGGGCTGGCTATCGCTCCGGATGCAAGCGCCAATATTATGTCGCCCGCCTCGCGCCGGGAATTTGAAAGTGATTCGACATAAATGGTTGCTCGGGACATTAGGGTGTCATCGAGTTCGCGGCTGTTTGGCTCATGTGATCCGATGGCGATAACTACTGCGTTATCCTTCACGCTCCCACCGTTGAAAAGTGGAGCGGATGACCCGGTGCAGCACACAATCAAGTCGGCCTTCGCAATACTCTCGCTGGTGCCGACCGCGGCCTTTATGCCCTTTGCTGCGGCGCGCGCTGCCAGCTGTGCAGCAGAGTGTTCATTTCGTCCCACAATTTCCACATGAGTTAGCTCGAGGACAAGGTTAAGGGCCTTGATATGTTGCCAGGCCTGCTGCCCTGTCCCAAAAACCAGCAGATGCTTGCCTCCAGTAGAGACGAGCCTTTGAGCGCCCAGAGCCGAGACAGCGGGAGTCCGCAGATTCGTCAGAGCGGTCCCGTCCAACACGGCCAGCGGCCGCTGATCAGCGCCGCCGAAGAGCACGTAAAGACCTTGAATCACGGGAAGGCCAGTGGAGGCATTCGCAGGGCTGATGGTGAGCAGCTTGGTCCCGGTGTACCGGGCCGAGCTGGAGGGCATCAGGAGGAGTTGCCCCCGCTGGGTAGTGAGTCTTGAGCGGACGCCGTCCTTCTCGGGATCAAAGCCCTGCAGTAGGACGCGTTCCAGGTGCGCTATCGCAATCGGGATGCTGGTGAGCCTCTCGATGTCAGAGCGGGTGATGAAGAAGGGTGTCGACTGAGCCTGGACGTCAGATAAGGACATCGACTGTCTCGGTGGCCGGTTTCGGGATCTGTCGACGAAGCTGCATTGCCTCTAGGACACGCTTTTGGGCTAGGGCATAGGCGGCTTCATGCGGCGTTAGACTGCTGCGGCTGCTTTCCTGCAGGACAGCACTTGTGTTGGCCCTCAACTTTGTGGCGATCATCGTGAAGATCTCCGCTGGTTCTACCACGAACGGGGAGTACCTGGCAGCCATCGAGTGGGCAGCCGCCACGATGCCGCCGGCGTTGGCGATAAAGTCCGGCACGACGGCGATGCCTCGCTCATGGAGAATGCGGCGGGAGCTCGGGGAGGTCGGGAGGTTGGCCCCTTCAATCACGAGTTTCACGTTTGTTGACGCTGCGATGAGGTCGTTGACGGTGTCCTCTCGGGCAGCGGGAATCAGGATGTCGGCGTCCACTGTCATCGCCGCGTCTGCTGGCTGAACCGCCCCGTAGTGGCGCACGCAGGTGTCCCCGGCCTCGCCACGAAGGGCCACCAGCCTTGCGACGTCAAGGCCGTTTGGGTCATGGACAGCACCGGCCGCCGTCGATACGGCAACGACGGTAGCGCCCAATTCAACGAGGCGCACCGCTGCAGCTTGCCCTACAGCACCAAACCCTTGAATAGAGACACGTGCTCCTTGGAGCGGAATGTTTCGGTTTTGGGCAGCTGCTTCCGCTGCTTCCGCTACTCCGTAACCTGTGACGCCCAGCTGGTCGTAGGGAAGCCCGCCCAGTGCCCGGGGAAGGCCGGTGGACGCGCCGCGGTCCCCAAGCTCGTCAAGGAAAATGGCAGCATCTTCCTCGGCCAACCCCATGTCGAGCCCGAAAACATACTCCGAGGGGACCTCGTTTGAAAGGGCACGGGCGAAGGCCCGCAATATCGCTTCCTTGTTGGGGTGGTTGGGATCTCCCAGGATGCCGGCTTTGGCCCCGCCGTGGAACAGATCCACTGCAGCCCACTTCCAGGTCATGGTCCTGGCGAGCCGTGCCACTTCCTGGACTGAGAGGCTGGCGCTCATCCGGGTTCCGCCCTTGCCGGTCCCTCGGGCGGTGTTGTCCAGGACCAGGACGCCACGCATCCCCGTCTTCCGGTCGGACACGACAACGATCTTTTCCGGGCCCCATTCATCGATCATAGAAAATACGTCGTCAGTCATTTGATCCATCCCTGTCGTCAAACATTAGTAACTACTAACCAGCTTGCGGGCAGGTCTGCGGCTCCGCCAGAGCCGCAGTGCCACTGTTGGTGCACCCGGCATAAGAAGTCCTTGGCCTGCTGGGGCCAGGAATGCTGCTAGACCACGTCGACTCCCGGAGTCGCATCCGCGGACGCCCTGGCGGCGGCCCTAAACGCCCGAACAGCTCCCTCAACCGCAGGATTCACGGTGGTTCGCGGGTGAAGTGCCAGCACATGTCGGCGTACCTGAAGGTCCACTATTTGCGCGGTGGAGATGTCGTCCGTTTCCTTGTGGCCCAGGGCCGGGATCAGAGCAATTCCCAGCCCGGAACGGACAAATCCCCTGATGACGTCGTAGTCGTCGCTGCGGAAGTTAACATCCGGTTCAAAACCTGCCGCGGCGCATGCCCTCCGCAGGGACCGGGCTCCGGCGGTCCTTGCCCCGGATGAAACCCAGGTCTCCTCCCTGAGATCTGCCAGCGAGATGTCCCTGCGTTCCAGCCGGTGGCCTCCCGGAAGGAGCAGCATCAGCTCTTCCGTCAGTAGTGGCGTGGACTTCAAGGCCTTGGGCCAGGCGTGTGGGACCAGGTCATACTGGTACACGAGCGCGAGGTCGAGCTCACGGTCCAGCAGCAAAGGAACGAGTTTGTCCGGTTCCCCTTCATCGAGTTCAATGGTGACCTTCTGATGCGACTGGACAAAATCGGACAGGGCGAGCGGCAGGAGCTTCTGGCTTGCCGTGGGGAAGCTGCCCAGCCGCACCCGGCCGACGCTGCCGTCGGACATGGCACGCACCTCGTCTTCAAAGACCCCAAAAGCCGCGAGCACTTCCTGTGCCTTCTCTGCGAGGAAACCGGCCGAGGGCGTAGGCCTGATCCCGTGGGCGTCCCGCTCAAACAAGGACATTCTCACAGCCCGTTCCAAAGCGGCCATCTGTTGTGACACGGCTGAGCCGGTGTAGCCGAGCTGGCGCGCGGCCTCAGCAAACGAACCGGTGCGAAGCACCACGACCAGGGTCCTAAGGTGCAGGGGATTGAGCATAAAGCCAGCTAACCCCATGCCGAGTACCACCGCAAAAGATGGAGGGCAGCACCATTGGTTGGCAACCGGTATGTGTGGCTGCAGGGCAAGAACCGGAAACAGGCCCCACCAGCCATACGAGCCGGATCCAGCTCCTGACGTCACAGTGCGCACTTGAACAAACTGTCTCCACCGCCAGCCAGGCGGTTTTTCCAAGCAAGCGAAGCCATTTCCGCGGACTGGCAGGCTTGTGGCCCAAGTCTCAGGACGAGTGCAAGCACTGCTTGCCCTAGGGTCACAATCGATCATTCTGGATTGCTTCCGCAGGTCGGAAACGTCGGGCATAGTCAAGCAAATAGGTCGGGCACTACTGCACAGTAAAACGCTGAAAGGGCTGACTCCACGTCCTGCCCGGGCCTGATCTCCCGTCCATGCATCCCATGCGCCAGCCCGTAGGAGCACAGCCAGAATGCCGCCACATATGCAGGAAAAACCCTTGACCAAGCCCATGGCCATACAACTCGAATCCGTCGCCAAGACATACGGGGACCATGTCGTCCTTAACAATGTCTCCCTGTCGGTGCGTGAGGGGGAGGTCACCGCAATGATCGGCCCCAGCGGCGCGGGCAAGAGCACGTTGCTGCGCTGCATCAACCTGCTGGAGCGGCCCGACACTGGTTGCATCACGGTCGAGGGCAGCCAGATCGACGCCGGCACCAACTTCACCGCCAAGGACCTGGCCGAACTAAGGCGGAATGTCGGCATGGTGTTTCAGTCCTTCAACCTTTTCCCACACCTAAACGTGCTGCGGAACGTCAGCATCGCGCAGGAGCGTGTTCTGGGACGCTCCCGCAAGGAAGCAGACATCCGCTCAATGAAGCTCCTGGAGCGCGTCGGCCTGGCGGACAAGGCCAAGCAGTATCCCGCCCGCTGTTCCGGCGGACAGCAGCAGCGGATCGCCATTGCACGGGCCTTGGCCCTAGACCCGAGAGTGATGCTCTTTGATGAACCCACCTCAGCCCTGGACCCCGAGGTCGGCCTGGAAGTCCTGGCCGTCATGAAGGAACTGGCGGCCGAAGGAATGACCATGGTTGTGGTGACGCACGAGATGCAGTTCGCCCGGGATGTGTCTGATCATTTGGTGGTGATGGCAAACGGGTCAATCCTTGAAGAAGGGAACCCTGAACAGATTTTCACCAACCCTGTCCAGGCTCGGACACGTGAGTTCCTCCGCGCCGTCCTGGAGCGCTGAGGCGCCATGAATATTTTCCTGAGCATCCTGCAGGGCGTCCCTATGACTATTGGACTGACGGTCGGCGCGCTGGCCATCGGCGCTGTTGGCGGGATTCCGCTGGCTCTGGCCCGCCGCTCCAGCATCGCGGCCGTCAGCCTTGCGGCCGTCTCCGTGATCGAGGTTCTGCGTGGGATCCCTCCGATCGTGTGGCTGTTCATCATCTACTTTGGACTCGGTACAGGCCTGCCGATGCTTGACCCGATCACATCGGCCATTATCGGTCTGGGCTTGATCTCCTGTGCCTATATGGCGGAAATCTATCGTGGCGGCCTTTCGGCCATTACCCGTGGCCAATGGGAGGCCAGCGAGGCCCTTGGCATGGGGCGGCAGTCCGTGCTGACTTTCATCATCGGCCCCCAGGTCTTCCGCGTCTCCGTGCCGGCGGCAGCCAGCTATGCGATAGGGCTGCTCAAGGACTCTTCGGTGGCCTACACCATTGGCGTATCCGAGATTGTGTACTTCGCCAACGACCAGTCGCGCCAGACTTCGGACGCCCTCGGACCGTTCTTCCTTGCCGCACTGGTGTACGTCATGATGACCATTCCCTGCGCCTGGGCCACGCGTGCCCTGGATACCCGACTCCGGATGCGAGTAGCCCGATGAACTTCATTATTGACTGGCCCGCTTTCCTTCCGGGGCTCTTGGCCGGCCTCGGTGTCAGCGTTCAGGTTGCCCTGCTGAGCCTGCTAATCGGCATTCCCGGCGGCCTGTTGCTGGCTGTCGGGGCCAGCAGCAGGAAGAAGGTTGTCCGGATGCTGATCATCGGCGCCGTCGAGATCGGTCGTGGAACCCCGGCCCTGGTGGTCCTGCAGATCTTCTACTTCGGGCTTCCCGCCAGCGGGCTCACCCTGTCGTCAATGGCGGCCACTGTTGTTGCACTGGCCGCCACCACGGCAGCGTATACGAGTGAGATCTTGCGCGGCGGGCTCCAGGCCGTTCCCGCGGGCGAAGTCGAAGCCGCCGGGGCGCTTGGTATGAGCCGCCGGGATACCCTGCGGTTCATCGTCATACCGCAGGGACTTAGGATTGCGATTCCGTCCCTCATCGGCTTCGCCATCCTGATATTCCAGGCCACTTCCCTCGCGTACACCGTGGCCCTGCCAGAGTTACTGAGCCAGGCGTACTCGATTGGCTCTTCGACTTTTAACTACCTCAGCGTGCTGGTGCTGGCAGGCCTGATGTACGCAGCCATTACCATCCCGGCCAGCTGGCTGACTTCCCGGGCCGAAAAGCGCCTGGCCCGGCACCTCTAAATCCCCACCCCAAGGAGAAACATGAAAAACCAGAAAACCGCAGTCATTACTGCCCTGGCCTTTGCCGCTGCTGCTCTTTCAGGCTGCGGGGGAGTTGCCAGCAGCGCCCCCAGTGCTGACTGCAAGCCCGCGCACGACTTCCCGACCGTGGCTGAGGGGAAGCTGTCAGTCGTCCTGTATGACCTTCCCCCGTTCTCCAAGCTCGAGGGCAACAAACTGGCCGGTGTCGACGGTGACATCGTCAATGCCATCGCCGAGATGGAGTGCCTGACAGTGTCGGCAAAGTCGGTCGCCACGGCAGCGAATATTCCTACCGTGCAGGCCGGGCGCGCAGACCTGTCCATTGCCGCGTGGTACCGCACTGCGTCCCGAGCCGAAATCGTCGGCCTCACTGAACCGATTTACACCGACCAGATGGCCATCATCTCCAAGGACGGTCTCGACGATGCAGAGCAGCTCAAGGGCAAAACCGTTGGCACCGTCGACGGATATCTTTGGGTCGATGACATGAAGAAACTCCTCGGGGATTCGCTGAAGGTGTACCCGACCACACTGAACATGAACCAGGACCTTGAGGCAGGCCGCATCGACATTGGCATCGACAGCTACGGCTCAGCCCAGTTCAACAAAAAGGGTGACTTCCAGGTCTCCGTGATCAAGCCCCATGAGGCCGTTGCCGCATCCAAGGAAGCGGCACAGATCGCTATCCCCGTACCGAAGCAGAACACGGAACTGCTCGCAGCGTTGAACGCCGACCTGCAGACACTCCGGGACAACGGCAAACTCGCGGAGATCCTGAAGGCCAACGGCCTGGACGTATCGGCGGCCGACACGGGCGAAGCACGTCTCATCAGCTAGGCCCCGGAACAAGAAAGTAGGCGGCGGTCCCCGAGGGGACCGCCGCCTTCATCGTTGCCGCCGTCGGATTACACTCCGCGACCCGGAGTCAAGATCCCGTGCGGATCGAACGCGTTCTTGATCCGCTGGTGCGCCGCGCGGGTAGCCGGATCGAGCTGCTTGCTGACCGAACCGAATTTGAGCGATCCCACCCCGTGTTCCCCGCTGATGGTCCCGCCGAGTTGCAGTGCCTGATCTGTGATGAGGTCCAGGATCCGTTCTGCTTCCGCGTAGGCTTCAGCCGATTCGTCCTCGATCACCACAGACGGATGGAGATTGCCGTCCCCTGCGTGGGCAAAGGTCGGTATGGCCACGTTCTCGTCTGCGCTGATCTTCTCAAGTGCCTCAAACATGTCCGCCAGCCGGGCGATCGGAACGGCGACGTCGCAGGACGCGCGCAGGCCCCTGGCATCGAGTGCCTTGCCGGAGACACGGCGCGCCTCCAAGAGCACGTCGCCCTCCGCCTGCTCCACGTCGATCGCCCCTGCCTCCTTGCAGAGCCGTGAAGCCACCGTCGCATCGGCTTCGGACGTCAGGGAGATGAACTGGCCCACCAGGATCGCAGCACCATCCGTGGACAGCCCCGTAGGGTGGTACTTCTCAACGATCTCCACGCTGGCCCGGTCCATGAGCTCAAGGACATCGGGGACGATGGAGCTGTTCATGATTGCTGTGACTGCCCTGCCCGCGCAGGCCGCGGAAGGGAAGGTGGCGCGGAAGGTGACGGCTGTGCCGGCCGGACGGGGCTTGAGCCTGAGGGTCGCCCCGGTAACAATCCCGAGGGTGCCTTCGGAGCCAACAAACAAGCTGGTCAGATCGTAGCCCACCACGTTCTTGCGGGTCCTGGAGCCCGTGCGGATGATCTCGCCGTCGGCGAGTACCACTTCCAGGGCGGCGACGCTGTCGGTGGTTACCCCGTACTTTACGCACCGCAGCCCGCCGGCGTTGGTGGCGATGTTCCCACCGATCGTGGACTGGCGGTAGCTGGCAGGGTCCGGAGCGTACATCAGGCCGTATTCAGCGGCAGCAGCGTCGATGTCTGCAGTGACGACGCCGGCCTGGACCTCTATGAGCCTGTTGCCGGGATCGATGCTGAGGATCTCGTCCATTTCCGCGAGCGAAATGACCAAGCCTCCAGGGTAGGCAACGGCGCCACCGGCCAGGCCGGTACCGGCGCCGCGGACGGACACCGGTACGCTGTTCCGTGCGGCCCACCGTACCCCGGCCGCCACCTCCTGGGTGGTCCGGGCTGCCAGGACGGCCAAGGGCAGTCCTTGGGGAATGGCTCGGGAGGCGTCGGAACTGTAGCGAAGCAGTTCGTCCGTGCCGGTGAGGATCCGGCCTTGCAGCCCTTCTGTCAGTTCCTGTGTTGTCATCATGGTGGTCTTCCTGTGGTTAACGGGCATTGCCCCGGGGATTCTTGGGAAAGAGATGCGGCGGCCACCTGGAGGTGGCCGCCGCATGCCCGGGCTTAGTCGGTTTCCGGGCCTGTGCAGTAATAGCAGTCGTGGGTGCAGTCCGATGGGTCCGACAACGTCTCCTGCTTGGAAGGCGGTGGTTGATCAGTGGGGCCGTTCATAGGCTCTCCTTCCCCGCCGCACCCGCGGCGTCCCTTAGAGGAACTTGACGCCCTGCGCGAGCGGCAGTTCGCCCGAGAAGTTGACCGTGTTGGTGGCTTGGCGCATGTAAACCTTCCAGGAATCGGAGCCGGATTCCCGGCCACCGCCGGTTTCCTTTTCACCGCCAAAGGCACCGCCGATTTCCGCGCCGGATGTGCCGATGTTGACGTTGGCAATGCCGCAGTCGGAGCCGCTTGCCGAGAGGAACGTTTCGGCTTCGGTCTGGTCCTGGGTGAAAATGGCCGAGGACAGACCCTGCGGGACACTGTTGTGGATCTCGATGGCCTCCTCCAGGGTTTCGTAGGTCATGACGTAAAGGATCGGCGCGAAGGTCTCGTCGTGGACGACGGCGGTCTGGGCGGGCATGCGGACGACGGCCGGCTGGACGTAGTAGGCCTCCGGCGCGTCCTCGGCGAGCACGCGGTCACCGCCGTAGATGACCTCGCCGCCTTCCGCGACGGCCTGGATGAGCGCATTCTGCTGTGCCTGGAAGCTGTTGGCGTTGATTAGCGGCCCAACCAGGGTTCCCTCTTCGGTGGGGCTGCCGATGCTCAGGGTGCGGTAGGCATCCACAATCCGGCTGACCAGGGCATCGGCGATCGAGGAGTGAACAATGAGCCGCCGAAGGGACGTGCAGCGCTGGCCGGCGGTGCCCGCAGCGGCGAAGACGATGCCCCGGAGGGCAAGGTCCAGGTCTGCGGACGGGGCGACGATCGCGCCGTTGTTACCGCCGAGCTCCAGGAGTGCACGGCCGAAACGCTTGGCGATCACTGGCGCGATTTCCTGCCCCATGCGGACCGAGCCGGTGGCTGAGACCAAAGCAATCCGGGGGTCTTCGACCAGTTTCTGGCCGCCGACGCGGTCAGTCAGGAGCAGGTGGTGGATGCCTTCGGGCGCTCCAACGTCCTTGACGGCACGGGCGAGGAGGGTGTCGACTGCGAGGGCGGAGAGGCGGGTAGCGTCGGCAGGCTTCCAGACGACGGTATCGCCGGCAACCAGGGCAAGGGCGGTGTTCCAGGCATAAACGGCTACCGGGAAGTTGAAGGCTGAGATGATGCCGACGACGCCGAGCGGGTGCCAGGTTTCTGCCAGCCGGTGGCCGGGGCGTTCGGACGGCATGGTTTTGCCGTACAGCTGGCGGGACTGGCCGACGGCAAGGTCTGCGATGTCGATCATTTCCTGGACTTCGCCCAGCGCTTCGGAACGGATCTTGCCGACCTCGGCAGTGATGAGGGTGGCGACGTCTTCCTTGTGTTCGGTCAGCAGCTGGCCCCAGCGCTTCACCAGTGCGCCGCGGACCGGTGCGGGAACGTTGCGCCAGGTTTTGAAGGCTTCGGTGGCCTGCACAATCGCCGCTTCGATCTCTTCGTCGTTATGGACCTTGGTGTGGAGGATTACTTCTCCGGTGACGGGTGTGCGGGTTTCACGTGTCCCGTCAAGCGATGCAGGATCGACGCCGATGGACCGGAGGCTGGTGAGAACCTCTTCAGTGATTTGTGCGGTTGCGGGGATGGTGGAGGTGATGGCGGTCATGATGGCCCTTCTTTCAAGGTTTAGGCTTTGGAAGTTGCGGCGGGAAGGTCGGTGATGGTGATGCCGAGCTGGCGACCGACTGCCTCGATTGAGGCGGTCTGCTGTGCTGAGTACAGTTCATTGGGATCGAAGATCCTGGTTCCGAGCACCTCGGAGAGCCGGTCGATGTCGTATGGAGTGCCCAGCTGCTGGTCGTCGCGTGAGCCGTCGTCTGTAAGGTTGGACTGGAAGATTCCTGCGGCCGACCGGGGCAGGAAGTCTTCGTAGACGATGGGTTCCGGAACAAGGACCCCGTTCTCCACCAGTTTGCGCAGCGAGGCTGTTTGCGTTTGAGGAACCTGTCCGGCGTTGGCCACCCTGTAGGTGAAATACGCCAGCCCCTGGAGGGCAAGTTCCTGTTCTGTTGCTGGAAGGTTTTTCCGCCAGACCTGTGTGGCTACTTCTACCCGGGTGGTGCCGGCCGGGCTTGCGGCCAACCAGTTATCGACTTCCGCGACCATCTTGTCGTAGAGGTCCCGACCGTGCTCAGTGAGGGCGATTCCGCGTTGTTCCACTTCCCCGAACCGGACGCGGAGGGTCCCCGGGCGGACCTCACCGTCCTGATGGCGGAAGCTACGTTCCTCGGCGAGGGCGCGGAAAGACGTCTGGCGGAGCAGGACGTCGGGGCCTTCCCAGTTCGGGGGTCCCTGGATTTCGTCGATCATCGCGATTCCGCGGGCCTCCATGCGGGCATACAGGTCATCGATGTCCAGCACGCGCGGGGTCAGATGGTTGATATGGGTAGACGGCACGCCGCCGATATCCGCAGCCACGGCCGAGATCCGTTCGAGCTTGAAGTACCAGTCGTGGTCAACCGGTTCCTGTGACAGTTCGAAGGCTGCGGTGGCCAGGTCCAGGAAGCGGGCAGCTTCGTCCGGTACCAGATCCTTTTCTTTGCTGGCCTTATCGGCTAGAGCGAGAAGTTCCTCGGTGAACAAAGTTCGTGCCCCGATGCAGGACTCGAGTTGCTTCTCTGTTTCTGCGTCGAAAAAACGGCGGTCGTCGTGGGCAAGCATGGAAGTGAAGACGCGGAACGGATTCCTGGCCAGTTCACCGGGATCGATCGGGCGGAAGGCGGTGGATACCACGGGAACTGAGCTCTTGGAAGCATCACGGAGGTCATAGAATCCCACCGGATACATGCCGAAGCCCGCGAAAACACGGGCAACCTGGGCCAGTTCCCGGGCTGAACCCACACGGATGGCCCCGTGGCGTTCAGCCGTAACGCGCTGGATGCTGCCGAGCCGCTCGGCGTCGTCCCCATTTTTGCGAATGAAATCCTCATTAACCTCCCGGGAAACGTCAACGAGGGTGTTGTAGGCGGGAACCTCGTTCCCATAAAGCGTGGCCAGGCGGAGGGCGAACTCGGCCCGCAGTTCCCATAGCTGAAGCTTCGTTGTCATTGGCATGGGTTTGTCCCTTTCTGGTGCGGTCTTTGTGACGGCGGAAGCGCTGCGCCCGCCCGTGGTTCAGATGATGTGGACTTCCCTGACCTGGGAAAGCTCACCAGCGAAACGCGTCGCGCTGAACTGTTCGGGGTCCATAAAGGACTCCCGGCCCAGATACATGTCCCTGACCAGTTCGCCTACAGCAGGTCCCTGGAGGAAACCGTGACCGGAAAATCCGGTGGCGTACATGAAACCCTCGACAGTGTCTGATGAGCCGATCATTGCGTTGTGGTCCGGGGTGTTTTCATAAAGTCCCGCCCAGCCGACGTCCAACTCCTGATTTGCCAGTGACGGCGCCACAATTTCCGCCGCTCGGTTGAAGGCCGGCAGCCACTGGTAGTCAAATTCCCGGCAAAAGCCCGGTTCCTGGTCCTGGTTTGAAATGCCCAGGAGCATCCCGTTCAGGTAATTGTGGAAGTACAGGGTTGTTGACAGGTCAAGCGTGAACGGCACCGTCGGCAAAGGCTTGGACATCTGTGGCGTCATACCGATCTGGCGGCGGACAGGTTCGATCGGCAGATGGACACCGGCCATCGCCCCGAGCCTTGTTGACCAGGCGCCCGCCGTGCAGATAACAGTGGAGGTACGGATCGGTCCCCGGTTGGTATGAACCGCCCGGACCGCACCGCCGGTAGCGTCGATGTCCAGGACTTCCGTTTCCTGGCAGATGGTCACGCCCAGTTCCTGCGCAGCTTCGGCGTAGGCCTGAACTACTTTGGAAGGCTGGGCGAAACCGTCCCGTGGTGAGTAGGACGCCGCCAGGAGTGGGGCCGGGTCGAGGAAAGGGTTGATCCGGTGTGCCTCCTCGGGTGAGACCATTCTGCTGGAGCCGCCAAGCCGGTTCTGGATCTGAGTGCTGTCCTCAACCTCCAAAAGCTCTCCTTCGTTCCGGCACAGGAAGAGATAGCCCACCTGTCGCAGACCGATGTCAGTCCGGAACTTCTCATTGAACCGCTCATAGGCTTCCAGGCTGCGCTGCCCAAGCCTGATGTTTCCGGGATCAGAGAACGTGGCACGGACTCCGCCCAACGGCTTGGCAGAAGATCCAGAGCCAAGGACGTTCCGCTCAATCAGGACAATGTCCTTTACGCCGGCCTCGGCCAAATGATAGGCAATGCTGGCTCCCATGATGCCCCCACCGAGGATGACCACGTCACCAGCGACAGGCAAAGCCCGGGCTGGCGTCGTCGCGAGCCTAACTACGTTATCCACATGTTTGGTTTGCAATGGGTTCCTTCCAACAAGTCCGTCTGGATCAAGCTTCGGACCACCCAAACCTTTAGGTCAATCGATAAATTCTCTCGGATTTATATAGAATTGCTATATGAAATGGACTTTCGAGCAGCTCAAAACTTTTAAGGTGGTTGCGGACCGGGGGACGATGACTGCTGCCGCCGAAGCTTTAGGGTTTACCCCGGGTGCAGTGTCACAACAGATGGCGGCATTGCAGGCCGCACTTCCACGGCCAATCTTTGCTCGTGACGGACGTCGGGTCGCGCTTACCGATGCGGGCGCGACGCTGCTTCATCACGTCACAACTCTCCTTGAAGACGAACGGAAGGCCGCAGCGGCCCTCAGCGGTCCTCAATCGGACCAGCGGTCCGTGGTCACAGTGGGCGTCTTCGGATCGGCCGCCGCGTCAGCCATGCAGCCCGCGATCGAGCACCTGCGTGCAACCGCCCCGCATGTCGCCATCCAGGCGGTGGAAGTGGACGTCGAACACATGCCGCAGGCAATCCTGTCCGACGATATAGAGATCGCCCTAGGACTCAACTACGACGATGCCCCACAACCCCCAATACGGGGAGTGGTTACCGAAGTGCTTTATCGAGAGCCGTTCCTGATGGTGCTTCCGCCAGCCGCTGATGGACTCACAGGTGATGAACGCGCCCTGGTGGGATACGCCAATGCAACCGACTGGGTCCTGCCACCGATTGAAACGTACTACGGCAGGGCCTGCCGCTTTGCATGCGCACGGGCAGGTATCGAGCCCCGGGTCCAGCACACGGTCATTGACACAGCCGTATCCATTTCACTGGCCGAATCCGGAGTAGGCATCACCCTTGCAACCGCCCTCATGATGGGCCTGCGACCCACGAAAAGCCCCGTTGCGACACTTCCAGGCAACTCGCAGCGCAGCATCGTAGCCATAGCTCGTTCTGCTGCACTCGAAAAGGACAGCGTCCGAGCCGTTCGCGACGCACTCACACAGGCGTTCTCACCACCGGCCTCTGAATAGCCCAAAAGATATCCGCCATACCCAGAATGGACGCTGTCGGCCTTCGCCTGTAGCTACTCCTCGCCGGAGCTCTTTACGTGGCGATAAACAGGTGTATAGGGATGCGGCCGGAACTTGGAGAGGGTTTCAAAGTCGAGCGGGGGAGGGGCCTGCGGCGGCTGTCACGAGCGGGTGTCGAGGTAGTGCAGAATTGCCCGGGCCGTTTCCTCCGGAGCGCTGACGTGGGGGCAGTGCCCGGTGGCCTGAAGCTGCACCAGGGTACTGTGTTCCAGATTCTTGTGCAGGTAGGCGCCCACTTCCGGTGGGGCAAGCCGATCGTCGGAGCACTGCAGAATCAGGCAGCTGGTACGCAACTTTTTCAGTTCAGGGCGTGTGTCGGAGAAAAAAGTTACCCCGGCGAAGTGCCGTGCAATGGACGGATTTGTCCGGCAAAAGCTGACACGCAGATCCTCCGCTAATTCCGGCTCCTGCGGGTTGCCCATAACCATGGGCGCCAAGGCCGCCGCCCAGGCAAAATAGTTGCTGTCCAGAGATGCCAGCAGACCCTCGATGTCTTCGCGCGAAAACCCGCCCACGTAGCCGTCGTACGGGTCATCCGTATGACGGGGTGAAGGAGCAAGCAGGACAAGGTGGGAGAAACGGTTGGGGTCACGCACTGCGGCGATCACGGCGATCATCGTGCTGACACTGTGGCCCACCAGGATGACGTCCTCAAGTTCAAGGGCGGCGCAAATCTCCAGCAGGTCCGACGCGTACCCATCCAGGGACCCGTACTTCTCCCAGTCATAGGCGCTGATGTCGGAGTGTCCTGCACCAACATGATCAAAAAGCACCAGCCGGTAATCATCCACGAAATAAGGCAGCAGCTTCCGCAACATAGCCTGATCGCAGCCAAAACCGTGGGCAAACATCATCACAGGCCCATTGTCCCGGCCGAGTATGTTGACATTGTTCCGGCGGCCGATTACCGCAGCAACTGCTTCGATCAAGTTCTCACTGACCCTTGCGTAGGGTGGCGTCCTGTCCCAGATACTATCCACGGGAAATACAGAATCCTAGGATCCTCCCACTATGACCTTCAAGGTGACGTCGATCCAGCATCACACGCGACCGGGCTGACGCGACTTCTCCGACAAGGACCAGATCGCGATCAGAGCGTTGTCGGCCAAGATATGGGTGAACAAAACCGGCTACGGCTATCCCAAGGAGTGTTGGCTGGTGCGCGCTTCCGACCAGACTCATCCGGCGCATGAGTACATAGCAGAGCACCACCGCTTGTCCCGGGCATATGCTGCCAAGCTGCTACTCATCCGCCAGGACAACGGCCTCGCCCATCCGACGTCGACCCTACCGGTTCGGCCCCGAGCTAGTCACAATTTGGGGCTCCAAACCCAATGGCTAGTCCACCGGACTTCGACCTCGCCGACGCCGTGACCACCGCCTTCCGCTGTCTCTCCCGCGAAGACGTCATGGACACCAAACGCACCATGGAGCAATTCGCGGCGGGGCCCTGACCCTCCGTACCAGTGTCTATGCTCGAAGTCATACCACTAAAGTGCGGGAACCGAAATCGTCCGGCGCTGATTCTTAGTGCCATTAAGGCGCGCCGACTCCAGCGGCTGCATCCAAACCTGCCCTCCGGTTGGGCTGCACCCTGACCGGTCGGCAGGCGACTTTCGCGCGTCAATCTGAACCGCAAAAAGACTTAGTCAGGCTACCAGCGGCAGGTCCTGGCCCTGACCTGACAGCCTAAAGCGCTTGCCAAAGCGAAAGCTGCTCCCCGCGACTACAAACTCAACACCTGGTTCAACGCAGTCGTCAGATTGGGGTGTGCCTCATACGTGCAGGTCTATGTCGTGGGGGAGCTCAATGCTGAAGATGTAGGGATCCGCGCCAGGCCGGTTGAACAGGTGGCCGGCGAAGAATCCGAGCTCGCCTGTGAGGCGACGCCGACGACCGCATTGCGCAACTCCCTCGAGGTCCGGCTTCGATTTTTGCTGCATTTGGACTCCGTTAATCTCGACCTTACTGGTACTAACAAAGGGGTACGGGACTCTTCCTCATTTGGTAACTCTTCCAAGGTCAGGTCGGGGCTTGTTACCGTTTTTAGGTTGTTGAGATAGTGCTGGAAAATGCGCGAGCCAAGACTTTTTCGCCAAGAGATGTGGAGTCATCCGACGGGCGCATCCTTGTATGTGGTCTCAGCGGGCTATTCCCGATGCCAAGCCTCACCCAATGTAGACCTCCTGGCGATGAGGTGCGGTTCGAAGGTGATCACGCGGGGCGCCATTTCTTCGGGGGAGGATATTTGGGTAATCAGCAACTGGGCAGCGGCGCTCCCCATTTCAACTCCCGGCTGCGCAATTGTGCTGATGGGAGTTGTGCTCTCGGACGCGAAATGATTGTTGTCATAGCCGGTGATGGCAATATCCTCAGGCACATTGAAGTGGGATTGCTCATCGAATACTTGCACGCAGCCAACGGCGAGGAGGTCGGAAGCGGCAACAAGGCCATCATGATGTCCCGGGTCGCTGTCGAGAATGTCACGCGCGGCGTGGCGCCCATGTTTGACGTTGAGGCCCGGAGTTTCCACCAACTTTAGTTCTGCGCCCGGAGTTTCGGCCACTGCTTGTCGGGCGCCGTCCAGACGGGCCGCGACGGCCGCCAGAAGCAGCGGCCCGCCGACGAAGAGCAAGCGGCGGCGCCCGAGATCCAAAAGATGACGCGCTGCCAGGTAGCCTCCAAGGTGTTCATCAACAATAATCCCTGAGAAGGCGGGCCCGGCAGGAGTGGCATTGACGTACACAAGGGGCGTCCTGCGGAGGGGTGGCGGTTGTGGGGCGACCCACGGTGTGGGTGCAATCAGGATTCCCGCCACCCGTGATTCTTCGAACAGTTCAAGATTGCGTAATTCCCTGGCGGGGTCGACGTCGGTATTGGCAATGAGCAAGTTCATGCCGTGCCTCCGGAGGACGGCCTCTGCTCCGCGGGCAATGTCCAGGAAGAATGAATTATCTAAGTCCGCAAGGACCAGGCCTACAGTTGTACTCGAGCCGGCAGCGAGGGAGCGGGCGGCATCGTTTCTAACGAAGCCGAGTTCTTCAATTGCAGCTAAGACACGACGCCGGGTCGGCTCTGCGACCTTTTCCGGCTTGTTCAGCGTATTGGACACCGTCCCTAGCGCCACCCCTGCCCGCGCCGCAACATCGGACATGCTTGGCCTCATTGCGGGCCTGCTTAGGTGTTCCAGCGGCATATAAGGCTCCTCGGATAAATGTGTGGGCTCCCGATCTCGGCTCCGATTCATTCATTCTCGCTGTTGGCCGGCGCTTTATCGGCCTTTCATCTAGTTTTCGCGAAAGCACCTCCTATGCTGTGAATGATTTCAAAGCCGGGCGTTCACGCAGGAATCGTGACAGTACGGCCAAGGATCGACAATCGCTCTAATGCTGACCGTCGTTCCGAACCGGCCCGGGGCCATAATCGGGCCTGACTCCAATCGAAACACGTAGCCGATCCTCGCCACACCCGGCGGGCTCCTGTCTGCTGGCTCAAAAGGAGTCAAGTAGGGTGAACGTTTTGGGGGCCCAGTCCTCGGGGAGGGCGGGGGAGGCCGGGGCGGAGCTTGCAACGTTCACGAAGGTGCCGGAGTCGATGGATTCGGTGATGGAAACCATGCTGTCCAGGACGTGGTATGCAAGCTCGCCGGTGGCACGGTGGGGGACGTCGGCGCGGATGGACCGGGCCATGTCCAGGACGCCCATGCCACGGCCGTTCGCCGGGCCGGCGGCCGGGATGGTGGTCAAGTCCTCGTCCCCGGCGCGCCAGAGCCTAATGTCGCCGTCGAAGAAGTTGGGATCGGGCAGTGAGATGGTGGCCTCGGTACCGGTGATTTCAACGAAGCCCATCCGGACCCGGGGGGATTCGAAGGAGAAAACGCTGTGCGAGGAGGCACCGGACTCGAACTGGGCCATGGCCGAAACGTGGGTGGGCACCTCGACGGTGAATTCCTCACCGGCCTTGGGACCGGAGCCAATGACGCGGACCTCCTTGGCCTTGGATCCGACGGCGGCGACCTTGCGGATGGAGCCGAATGCCTGGACCAGGGTGGTGAGGTAGTACGGGCCCATGTCGAACAGCGGGCCCGCGCCGTTTTGGAAGAGGAACGCGGGGTTCGGGTGCCAGGACTCGGGGCCGGGGGTCTGGAAGGTGGTCATCGCCGTCAACGGCGTGCCGATGTCGCCACGCTGGATCAGGCGCAGGGCCGTCTGCAGCCCGGCGCCGAGGAACGTGTCCGGTGCGCAGCCGAGGCGGATTCCTGCTGCGTCCGCGGTCTTGAGCAGGCCGAGGCCGGTTTCGCGGTCCAGGCTGAAGGGCTTTTCGGTCCAGACATGCTTGCCGGCGTTCACGGCAGCGGTGGCCACCTCGACGTGCGCCGCCGGGATGGTGAGGTTGACGATGATCTCCACGTCCGGGTGATTCAGCGCCTTGTCCACACCGCCCCACTCCGCAATGCCGTATTCCTTGGCCCGCGCCTCCGCGGCCTGCTCGAAGAGGTCGGCGACGACGTGGACCTTCAAATCCGGGAAGACCGTGAGGTTATCCAGGTACTGCTTGCTGATGTTGCCGGCACCAATGACTCCGACGCCCACCGGGCCCTTGCGGGCGGACGTTGCCGATGCGGGGGTGCTCATGCCTTGACTCCTTCGCCCGCTGCCGTAAGGAACGACAGGCTCTCGTTGATGCCTTCGAAGATGTCACGGGAGTAGTCATCGAATTCAACCACGCCTACCTCCAGCGACTTCACCGCAGCGATAACGTCCATGACTGCCACTTTGCCCTGGCCTGCCGGCACCTGGGCCTTGGTATCCGTGGTCAGCGGGCCGTCCTTGATATGGATGAGCTTCACGCGGTCACCCAGTTTGGTAAGGATGTCCACCGGGTCCTGCCCACCGACGGCCACCCAGTACGTGTCCACCTCCAGGACCAGCTCCGGATCCAACAGGCCCTCGAAATACTCCAGTGCGGTACGGCCCTCAACCATGGACTCCAGCTCCCACTGATGGTTGTGGTAGCCCACCCGGATGCCGTATTCGGCGCCCTTCTTCGCTGCCTGGTTGAGACTGGCGGCCGTGGCCTGGATGGCTTCGGCGGACTGCCAGCGGTCTGCGGGGATAAAGGGTTCGATCACCGTTGCAATACCGAGTTCCCTGGCAGCGGCGAAAATTTCATCCTGGTCCTGGCTCAGCAGGGGTGCGTGGCCGGAAGGAGCGGTGAGGCCGTTGTCCCTCAGCGCGGCCCCGAGTTCCCCGGCTGTCGCCACGAAGTTGTAAGGCTCCACCTGGGTGAAGCCGATTTCCGCCACCTTCCTGATGGTGCCGGCGAGGTCTTCCTGGATCGCGCTGCGCAGGGTGTAGAGCTGAATCGAGTAGGACATGGTTCCCTTTTGTAGATTTTTAAGTGGTTCGTTACCAGCTACGGAAGTCCGGATGACGGCTGCTATGTCGCCGAGGAGATGGCTTGCGGAGTGGCGCTCATCGCCTCGGGCGGCGCTTTAGTGGTGAAGCTGTGATGACCGTGCCCGACAATGATCGGGTCCTGGCCCGGGAGCAGGACCTCCGCGGAAGCCCCGACGGGAACCTGAATCTCAGTGGTCATCTTGCCGGATTCGAGGGTCCAGTCTATTGAGGCGGTGCCGAACGGTGTTCGGTGGGTGGCCCCAGCAGAGGTGAGCCCGCCGCCGGGGCGGGGCTCAAAGCGAATGCGACGATATGCGATGTCGGCCGGAGCCAGACCGGCGACGACCCTGTGCAACCAGTCTGCGACAGCTCCGAGAGCATAGTGATTGAAGGAAGTCATGTCCCCGGGGTTAACGGTCCCGTCAGGAAGCATGCTGTCCCAACGCTCCCAGATCGTCGTCGCCCCCATAGCCACGGTGTATAGCCAGGACGGACATTCCTCTGCCAAAAGGAGCAGATACGCTTCGTCAAGGTGCCCGGTCAGGGTAAGTGCGTCCGAGACGACCGGAGTCCCCGCAAAGCCCGTCGCTATTCGCCCGTTTGACTCACGGACCAGCTCTGCCAAACGCCTGGCACCGGCCGTTCGTGACTCGTTGTCGGGCCAGAGGTCAAACACGGTGGCGAGCGAGTATGCCGTCTGGGTGTCGTCCGTTGCCGATCCGTCCGGGCGAAGGTACCGCTTGGCAAATGCTGCCCGGACCCTGTCGCCGAGCTGACCATACCGTACAGCATCGTCCTTTTCGCCGATTGCTTGGGCGATTACTGCCAGCCGGCGTGCGGAGTGGGCAAAGTATGCCGTGGCTACCAAGGCGGGGTCAGTCGTGGCGAGGCTGGGATTTTCCGGCGGGGCGGCAGGGTCCAGCCAGTCTCCCAGTTGCCTTGTTCCTTCGCAGAGAAGTTCAGCTGTTGCGTGTTTTTGCACGTGGGCGATCCACGTTACTGCGCTGTCATACTGTCGGCGCAAAAGTTCGACGTCTCCGGTGCGTTGGTGGAGCACGTCCGGGGTGAGGACGGCGACATCGCCCCATACCGCAACAGGGTCAATGCTGTCACCTTGCCAGGCGCCGAGCGGGATGTACGGCACGTAGAACGGCACGGCCTTCCATTCTTTCTGTTCGGCAGCGACGTCGGCCAGCCAGGACGACAGCATTCCTGTCACTGAGTAAAGAAATGCTGCGGTGGGCGTGAAGACTTGGATGTCACCTGTCCAGCCGAGCCGCTCGTCCCGCTGGGGACAGTCCATGGGAAGGTCAACGAAGTTGGACCGGGTGCTCCACAGCGCGTTTTCGTGGAGGCGGTTGATTTTAGGGTTCGAGCTGCGGAACCAGCCTGTGCGGTCCATGTCGGTATGGAGTACACGGGAGACAACGGAATCAGATGTAAGTTCTCCTGGCCAGCCGGTGATTTTGGCGTAGCGGTATCCGTGGATGGTGAAACGGGGCTCCCAGTCGAAGTCTCCGCCATCGAGAATGAGCTTGTCTGTTGCTGCGGCATCACGCAGGGTGCGGGTAAAGAATTCCCCGTGCTGCAGTACTTCCGCGTGCTGCAGGGTGATCTCGGTGCCGCGAGGTCCTGTTCCCGTGATGCGGAGGCGCCCTGAGTGGTTCTGGCCGAAATCGAGCAGCCAGGCCTCGCCCTGCCGTTCGATGCTGACGGGGTGCAGCTCCTCGGTGCAGCGTACGGCAGGCCCGCTCGGGGCGACGAGCAGGTTTGTTGGCGCCGGGGCGCACTTCACGGCAGACCACCCCGGCTTTTGCCACCCTGGCGTGGACCAGGCTGGGTCATACAGCCGAAGGTCTTCGTGTTCGCCGTCGTAAAGGCTGCTTGCCAGGAGTGAGCCGTAGCCGGCGGACCAGCTGGCATCACTGCCTATGATGTGGCGGGAGCCGTCGCTGGTTTCAAGTTCGATCTGCGCCAGGACCGCAACGTCTTCGCCATACACGTCCCTTTTGCCGCCTTCAAACCCGACGCGTCCCCTCCACCATCCGTCCGCCAGCGAGACGCCAATGGCATTCGGTCCCGTCCGAAGGTGCCCGGTGACATCGAAGGTGGCATAGCGTAGCCTGTGGCGGTAACTCGTCCAGCCCGGGGTCAGCTCTTCGTCGCCGACGCGGCGGCCGTTCACCTCGGCTACAGCCAGCCCATGTGCTGAGAGGTAAAGGCGGGCGAGCACTACGTCGTCCGGCACGTTGAACTCAGCCCGGATATTGACCGGGCGGCGGTCGGATTCCTTGTCTTCTTCCCATGCAGGACCAACCAGTACGGCTTTCCAGTCTTCCCCGGTAAGCAGGCCTACTTCCATGCTGGCGGGCTCGCTCCACCCGCTCCAATCGCCGTCTCCCCGCACCCGGACACGCACTGTTGCGCGTTCACGTGAACGCAGAGGCGTCGCGGGCCACGCCACAAGAACCTGATCCGAGGAAGCCAGCTGATACACCTCTTGCGTATTTTCCCGTCCCGGGCCACTGACTCCGACTTCAATTTCAACGGACTCCTGACGATAGCCCACCGGCGCCTCGTCGATAATCCAGGAAAGCCGTGGACGGACCTCCCCAACACCCAGGCGCCCAGGGGCGTGGTGCTCGAACCGGACGGAACTAGGGCGCGATATCATTACTGGTTTCCTTCTCTGGTCCGGCTTCTCGGGGTGCTTATACGCGAGACAGCCACGCCCTGCAACTGCGTGCTATCTGCCTTCGTGCCCGACGGTCATAACGCCGATGACTATTTCCGCTGAATGTAGCACGGCAACCAGTCAGAAATGAAGCGCTTCATCTACGAGCCCCTTCCACGTTCGGGGCTGGAACCGAGGTGCTGATCATCCGTGATGAAGCGATTCAATCGCACCGGTGTTTCTCGGGTATTCGTGTTTCTTATACGTGGAATAAGAAATTTGCTCTTCATCGAATGGGTTCGGTCCGAGATAGTTGGGCGAAGCACCATCACCAACCGAGACAAGCAAAAGGACTTCAACGTGGAAACTCCGCTCTCTCATCTTGCCCACCGCGAGATCAAGATGCACCGGCGCATCTTGAGGCTTGCGACGGCCGGCGTTGCCGCACTTGTTGCTTTAACCGCCTGCGTAGGCGGGCAACCAGGCGGGGGTGATGCGGCCCAGTCCGATGAACTCCGGCTTGGTGTGCTCGCCCCGAATACATCCTTCGCTCCTTGGGGGGCGGCGTGGGCAATGGAATCCCCATATCTCCAGGCCGTGTACGACACCCTCCTCCGCGCAGAGCCGGACGGAACAATCGTTGCCGGACTCGCTGATCAGTGGGAATGGGACGACACCAAGACGAAACTCACCCTGACGCTGCGCGATGGAGTCACGTTCAGTGACGGAACGCCGGTCACGGCTGAAGTTGCAGCCGAAAGCCTGAAGCGGTTCCGCGACGGCACGGCGGCCAACGCCACTTATCTGTCCAACATGGCCAACGCCGAGGCTGTGGATGAAAAAACCATCCTGGTGACGATGAAGAACTCTGACCCTTCGCTGTTGACTACGCTGTCTCAGAATGCAGGCCTCGTGGGAAGCGCGGCGATGTGGAATGACCCGGACGCATCCAACAACCCCGTCGGGAGCGGCCCTTACGTTCTGGACAAGGACGAAACAGTTGTGGGGTCCAGCTATGTGTTCGATGCCAAAGACGATTACTGGGACGCTGAATCCGTACACTACAAGACCATCACGATGACGGTTTACAGCGATGCGACCGCGCTGATGAACGCCGTCAAGGGCGGTCAGGTCGACGCTACGGCGTCGCAGACTCCGACTCAGATTCCGGAGGCCGAGGCTGCCGGTTACAAGACCCTCTTGGCCGAAGGTACCTGGTCCGGTTTTGTTCTCGCGGACCGGGCCGGCAAGCTCAACCCGGCGTTGAAGGACGTGCGCGTCCGGCAGGCCATCAATCACGCCCTGGACCGTGAAGGACTCGTCAAGGGACTGGCCTCAGGATACGGATCACCGACGGCGCAAACGTTCGACGAGTCGTCTGACGCGTTCCTGCCCGAACTGGACAGCGCCTACCCCTATGACGTCGAGAAGGCCAAGAAGCTTCTGGCTGACGCAGGTTACGCCAACGGGTTTGACCTGGTCATGCCCAGCAACAACTTTGTCCCTGAGTCAGAGTTCGCGGTTTACAAGGAGCAGCTCGGCAAGGTCGGCATCAACGTTACGTGGGAGACCACTGGCGATGACCTCTTCGGGAAAATGCTCGGGGGAACGTGGGCAGCTTTCCCGATGGCTCTGGAGACGCCCAAGTCGGGCTGGGCTGGGATCCAGTTTGCTCTGGCGCCATGGGCTCCGTTCAACGCCTTCAAGTTTGAAGATCCTAAGATCATGGAATTCATGATGAAACTCGGCACTGCAGAGGGCGAAGAAGCAAGGACGACCAGCCAGGACCTGAACAGGTACGTCGTGGAACAGGCGTGGTTCGCACCGTCCTACCGGGCCCAAAGCGCTTTCTTCACCAAGCCCGGCATCTCGGTCGAAATTCAGTCGGACAACGGCATGCCTTACCTCTGGAACATCAAACCCGAAAGCTGATCGTGTCGCCGGGGGCAGGGATAGCCCCGCCCCCGGCACTCGAAAACTATTCTCATGACTAAATTCATCCTTCAGCGGCTCTTGGCCGGAATCCTGACCATCGCTTCGCTGTGCATCGTCACGTTCTTCCTTCTCAACCTCAGCGCCGGTGATGCAGCACGAAACATCGTCGGACAGAACGCCCCGCAGGAGCTCGTGGACCGCAAGACGCAGCAGCTTGGTCTTGACCGCCCCCTGACGGCGCAGTTCCTGGAGTGGGCCGGCGGGGCCATTCAAGGCGACCTCGGACGGTCCTGGTTCACTGGACAGTCCGTAACCGAGGCGCTCTCCACCCGGTTGCCCGTTACTCTTACACTCACCATCGGAGCGGTTCTGCTTTCCGCTGTAGTTGCTGTTTGTCTCGGTGTCGCTTCAGCCCGAAAACGCGGACCCCTGGACCGCTTCATCCAGATCGGATCCGTTACCCTGGCCGCCGTTCCCGGCTTCCTGGTAGCACTGGTCCTGGTCTTTGTCTTCGCACTAACCCTGCGCTGGTTCCCTGCCACGGGCTATACCCGGCCGGACGCCTCAATCATCGGCTGGCTTTCGACGATCACACTGCCTGTCATCGCACTTTCCATTGCTGCCACCGCCGGCGTCGCCCAGCAGATCCGCGGATCAATGATCGATGCCGGCCGCCTCGACTATGTCCGCACATTGCGCGCCCGCGGCCTACCCGAACGCCGGGTGATGTTCGCCCACGTCCTGAGGAACGCAGCCGCACCCGCCCTGAGCGTCCTGGGACTGCAGTTCATCGTCCTCTTCGGAGGAGCTGTCGTTGTGGAACAAGTGTTCTCCCTTCCAGGTCTTGGCCAAACCGCCATCACCGCCACCGCCCAGGGGGATATACCCATCGTGATGGGACTCGTCATCATCACAGCCATCGTCGTCTTCCTCGTAAACCTTGCCATCGACCTGCTTCAGGGATGGCTCAACCCGAAAATGCGGCAGTCATGACCCAGCAAATCGAAACCCTCGCCGACGCCGTGCCCCCAGCGGCAGGCAGACAGCACCTCTTGGGCCGGCTGCTCCGCAACCCCCTGGGAATCACTGCCACGGCCTACATAGCTGTCATGGCACTGGTGGCCCTGGTTGGGCCTTTCATCGCACCGCATGATCCGAACGCAGCATCCCTGCAGCTGGTCTTTGCCCCTCAGAGCCCTGAGCACCTGCTTGGTGCTGACAGCGCCGGCCGTGACGTGTTCTCCCGACTCATTCACGCCACCTCTGTCAGCCTCGCCGGCGCGTCTGTTGCTGTCACCGTTGCCGCGGTCATCGGAATTCCGGCCGGTCTGATCGCCGGATACCGGGGGGGATGGTTCGATACAGTAGCGGCGTGGCTGTCAGGGTTGATCCTTTCCCTGCCGGCCATCGTGGTGCTGCTGGCGGTCCGTGCAGTGGTCGGCCCGTCCCTGTGGGTCGTCATGGGAATTTTCGGTGTCATCCTCGCCCCCGCTTACTACCGGGTGGTCTTCAACGCCGTCCGCGGTGTGCGCGAGGAGCTCTACATTGATGCCGCAAAAGTTTCCGGGCTCACGGACCTGAGGATTATCGGACGGCACGTCCTGACCGCAGTACGCGCCCCCGCCATCCTCCTGACCGCAGGCCTGCTGGGCGTCGGCATAGCCATCCAGGCCGCACTGGACTTCCTCGGGCTTGGTGACCCAGCTCTTCCAACGTGGGGCGGGATGCTGTCCGAAGGCTTCTACAACATCTTCCGCGGGCCCGTACTGATCCTCTGGCCCAGCCTTGCCATCGGGCTGGCTTGCATCGCCTTCACCCTGCTGGGAACGGCCCTGCGTGACGAGCTCGAAATGACAGGTGACAGGTCCGAGGACCGCAGGCTCGTGTGGTCGCCACCCAACCCCCGCCCGGCCCCACCCGTCACCCACAACGACAACATTCCCGACGCTCCTGCGCTTCTGGAGGTGGATTCACTCTCCGTTGCCTACCAGGTCAATGGCGGATGGAAAACAGTAGTGGACGGCGTATCCCTGAGGGTCGCCCCCGGAGAAGTCCACGCCCTCGTCGGGGAGTCCGGCTCGGGTAAAACCCAGACAGCCTGGTCCATTCTCGGTCTTCTGCCCGAGGGCGGCAGAATCATGGCCGGCACCATCCGGATGGACGGTACCGAGCTGACCTCCGCCAGCCAACAGGAACTGGCCGCCATCCGCGGCCGCCGCATCGGATACGTGCCGCAGGAGCCCCTCTCAAATCTTGATCCTTCCTACACCATCGGGCACCAGCTCTCCGAGCCACTGCGGATCCTGCTGAAAATGGACCGGAAAACGGCACGGGACAACGTCCTGCACCTCCTTGAACGGGTCGGCATCAACGATCCACAACGCGTTTACTCGGCATACCCGCACCAGATTTCCGGAGGAATGGCCCAGCGAGTACTCATAGCCGGCGCCATTTCCTGCAAACCTGCGCTGATCATCGCCGACGAACCCACCACAGCCCTCGACGTCACCGTTCAAGCCGAAATCCTCGATCTCCTGCGGACACTGCAGCGTGAAGAGGGAATGGCTATGCTCCTCGTAACCCACAACTTCGGCGTGGTGGCCGACCTCGCCGACCGGGTATCCGTAATGCGCTCCGGATCCATCGTCGAAACCGGTCCCGTCGAAGCACTGTTCAGCAACCCCGCACACGACTACACCAAAAAACTATTCGCCGCCCTGCTGGACGATGCACCCGCACGCCCCGCCTGGGCACACCCCGAGGTGAGGGCATGACTTCCCTGAATGCAACAGCCGAACACCAGGCTGCTTCCAGCTCCGCCGAGCCCCTGCTCGACGTCAAGAACCTGGAAGTGACATACCGCTCCAAAGGACTGCTCAAAAAAAGCTTCCAGGTCCTTCGTGGGGTCAGCCTGGATATACGTG
>NZ_JBNHFD010000046.1:0-28407 GCF_059089865.1 Arthrobacter sp. Y3221157 | reverse complement strand
GGCGCCGGAGCTGCGGATGGCGCGGCGGGGCGCTGCGGAGCCGCCTGCGGCTGGGACTGGTCCATGGACGGTGAGGTTGCCTTGACGTCGTCGAATCCGGCGGCGATGACGGTGACACGCGCCTCGTCACCCAGGGCATCGTCGATGACGGCGCCGAAGATGATGTTTGCCTCGGGGTGGGCCACTTCCTGGACCAGGCGGGCGGCCTCGTTGATTTCGAACAGGCCGAGGTCCGAGCCGCCCTGGATGGAGAGCAGCACGCCGTGGGCGCCGTCGATGGAAGCTTCGAGGAGCGGGGACGCGATGGCGAGTTCTGCAGCCTTGACGGCACGGTCCTCGCCGCGGGCGGAACCGATGCCCATCAGGGCGGAACCGGCACCCTGCATGACGGACTTAACGTCCGCGAAGTCGAGGTTGATCAGGCCGGGGGTGGTGATGAGGTCGGTGATGCCCTGGACACCGGACAGCAGCACCTGGTCCGCCGAGCGGAAGGCGTCCAGGACCGAGACGTTGCGGTCACTGATGGAAAGCAGACGGTCGTTCGGGATCACGATCAGCGTGTCCACTTCGTCGCGGAGGGCGTCGATGCCGGCCTCTGCGGATCCTGCCCGGCGGCGGCCTTCGAAGGTGAAGGGACGGGTGACAACACCGATGGTCAGGGCACCAAGGGAACGTGCAATGCGTGCGACGACGGGCGCGCCACCCGTGCCGGTGCCGCCGCCTTCGCCGGCGGTGACGAAGACCATGTCGGCACCGCGGAGCACTTCCTCGATCTCGTCAGCATGGTCCTCGGCCGCCTGCTTGCCGACCTCGGGGTTGGCTCCCGCACCCAGGCCACGGGTCAGCTCGCGGCCAACATCCAGCTTGACGTCGGCATCGCTCATGAGCAGGGCCTGGGCGTCCGTGTTGATAGCGATGAATTCAACGCCCCGGAGGCCGACCTCGATCATGCGGTTGACTGCGTTCACGCCACCGCCGCCGATGCCGACGACTTTGATGACGGCCAAGTAATTCTGCGGAGCTGCCACGTTACGTGTCCCTTGTTCGTGTTTATTGCGAAAACTGATGGAGAGCTTGAAGCCTGCAACCTTAACCTTCGACTTGAAGGTTATAGTTATGTCAAGTAACTCATGTCTGTGACGGTATTTCCTCTGGTTGCCACATTCAATAACCGGGTCCGCGTGTCGGATTAATACCGGAAAGAATGCCGGTCACCGCGTCACCGGGTGGCGCGGCACGCTAACGTCGTACACCTTGACCGGATTCTTGGGGTCGGCCGGAACCTTGAGGAGCGCCTCCAGGACTTTAGCCTTAAGTTCCTTCTCCGATGCATTCCCCCAGATAATGGTCTGCCCGTCCACGAGCTTAAGCTCCACGGCATCCACCGACTGCGCGGAGGCATTGCTGAGCTTGGCCAGGACATCGGCGGGCAAGGCACCCAGGACGGCGGCGGTGGCGCGGAACAGGTCCTGGCCGATCGTCCCGGCGCCGCCGTCAATGACCGGCAGGGAGACCGAGGCGGCATCGGCAGTAGTTGCCAGCTGCACGCCCTCCACGTCCACCAGCTGGTACTGCTCCCCCTGCTTGACCAGCGCCACGGGCACGCGCTCCCGCACGGCCACGGCGAGTCCTGACGGCGGCCGCGCCTCGGCCGAGACGGACTTCACCTGGACCAGCGGCTGAAGCAGCCGTCCCACTTCCTCGTCAGTAATTTGCGGCAGCGGCTTGCCCCGCAGTGGCTCCAGGGCGCCCTGCACCTGCTCAGGGGTCAGGAGCCGCGTCCCGGAAACCGAGATGGACTCCAGGGCAAGTACGGGCGAATAAACAGCTCCTGCCAGCAGCCCGGCAACCAGCGCCGCAACGGCAGATATCACCATGAGCAGGTTCCTCTTGCGCCGCTTTCCCTTCGGTTCCGGAAATGCAAGGACGTTCGGGGCGGCACCGCCGGACGGCCCTGCGGGCTTGTCCTTCCGGAGCCCCGGGAACCGCAGCTTGCTTTCACCGGCCGGCTTGGCGGCCTTCGGCGGTTTCCTGGCTGCGGCAGGCTTGCCCGGCGCAGTTTCGGGAAGGCTGCGGGACGCGGAGATCACATCGTCGCGGCCGGAAGCAGGCAGCCCGGAAGCCGGCGTGCTTTTTCCGCCGGAGCCGGTCGCAGTGCTCCCCGTCCTTCCAGCCGGCCGGTAGGTGGGCCGGCGGGAGCTAGGCACTCAGGGCCTCGAGGATGAGCGGGCCGTACGCAGTAACGTCGCCGGCGCCGGCTGTCAGGACGATATCGCCTTCCTTCGCCGTGTCCACCACCGCTGTTACGGCGCCCGCCGCAGGGACCAGCCGGCCGCCTGCGCCCAGGTGGTCGGCGATGAGCTGGCTGGAGACGCCGGGAATCGGGTCTTCGCGTGCGGGGTAGATGTCCAGGACCAGGGCGGTATCGGCGAGGTTAAGGGCCTCAGCGAACTCCCGGGCGAATTCGCGCGTCCGTGAAAACAGGTGCGGCTGGAAGAGCACATGGACTTTGTGCTCCCCTGCCACCGACCGCGCTGCCGTCAGCGCGGCACGGACTTCGGTGGGGTGGTGCGCATAGTCGTCGAAGACCCGGACGCCCCTGGCGGACCCCTTCAGTTCGAAGCGCCGGGCCGCGCCGGAGAAGTTCGCCAGGGCAGCCGCGGCCGTGGCCGGTTCCACGCCCAGTTCGAGGGCAACGGCGAACGCGGCGGCGGCGTTCAGCGCATTGTGCCGCCCCGGTACCTGCAGCGAAAGTTCGTGGCGGCCTGCGGCTCCGGACACCGCCACCTTGCCGGGTCCGTCGTCGTGAAGCACCAGGTCCGCGCCTGCACCGGTGCCGTACAGGACCACGCGGGTGTTGCCGCGCGCCCTGGTCCTCTCGGCAAGGGCCAGCGCCCCGGCGTCGTCGGCGCAAGCAACCAGCACGCCGTCCGCGGGCAGCAGCGCTGTGAACCGGTCGAAGGATTCGTAGACCGCCTCTGCCGTGCCGTAGTGGTCCAGGTGGTCGGGCTCCACGTTGGTGACCACCGCAATTCGGGGGCGGTAGTTCAGGAACGAGCCGTCGGACTCGTCGGCTTCGGCGACGAAGATTCCGGAGTTGCCGTGCGCGGCATTGACGCCGAGGGCCGGCACGTTGGCGCCGATCGCGAACGAGGGGTCCAGCCCTGCACCCTGCAGCAGGACTGTCACCATGGACGTGGTGGTGGACTTGCCGTGCGTTCCGGCCACGGTGACCACGAGGTCCTCCCCCATAGTGGCGGCAAGCGCCTGGGAGCGGTGCAGCACGGGCAGGCCCGCCTGCCTGGCGGCAGCGAGCTCCGGGTTGTCTGCGCGAATGGCCGAGCCGGCCACTACCGTTTGCGCGTCACCGAGGTTGGCTGCGTCGTAGCCGACGGCGATACGGGCACCTGCCTCGGCCAGGTCCGCCATGACCGGAAGGTCCTTGGCGTCCGAGCCGCTCACGGGCACCCCACGGGCCACCATGATCCGTGCCACGGCGGACATCCCTACACCGCCGATGCCGATGAAGTGGACCTTGCCGAGGGATTCCAGGCTGCCCGGAGATTCAAGGCCGGCGTTGTGGGGGTTCATGCAGTTACCGCTTCCAGGATGAGACCAGCCATGCGCTGATCAGCGTTTCGAATGCCGAGCCGGTAGGAATTGGCTGCCATGGTGGCAAGCCGGTCCTTGTCGGTGACCAGCGGTATCAGCTCCCGCGCCACCCAGCCGGCATTGAAATCCCGGTCCGGAACCAGCAGTGCGCCGCCGGCCGCCACGAGGCCCGCGGCGTTCAGGGCCTGTTCCCCGTTGCCGATGGGCAGCGGCACCAGGACTGCAGGCACTCCGACCGCGGCTGCTTCGCAGACCGTCGCAGCACCCGAACGGGCCAGCAGGACATCGGCGGCGGCGTAGACGAGCTCCATGCCGTCGACGTATTCCACCTGCCGGTAGCCTTCCGCGCTGAGCGGCTTGCCGGCGTCGTCCAGGATCGACTTGCCCCGCCCTGTGATGTGCAGGGTCTGGATCCCCGCGGCTGCCAACTGGCCGACGGCGCCGCCGATGGTCCGGTTGATGCTCTGGGCGCCGGAGGAGCCTCCGGTCACGATCAGGGTGGGCTTGTCCGGTTCAAGTCCCAGTGCTTCCCTGGCAGACTGCCGTGCCGCCGGCCGGTCGAGCGATGAAATTTCGGTGCGCATGGGCATGCCGACGTGCACGGCGTGCGGGAGGGGCGTTCCATCGAAGGCAACCGCGACGCGCTTTGTCAGCATTGCCCCCACCCTGTTCGCCAGGCCGGGCCGGGCATTGGCCTCGTGGATGACGATGGGGATCCGCCGCTTCCGCGCAGCAAGGTACATCGGGGTGCAGACGTAGCCGCCGACGCCCACCAGGACATCCGCCTGCGCCTTGTCGAGGATGGAGCCCGCCTGGCGGACGGCCCCTGCCAGGCGTGCCGGCAGCCGGACCAGGTCCACGGAGGGCTTCCGGGGAAACGGCACGCGGTCAATGGTGGCCAGTTCCACCCCTGCCGCCGGGACAAGCCGGGTTTCCATTCCGGCAGGCGTCCCGACGGCGAGCAGGGCAGCATCCGGAGAGGCATTGCGCACCGCTGCTGCGATGGCCAGGAGAGGGCTGATGTGGCCGGCTGTTCCGCCGCCCGCCAGGACGATGGAGGGGGTTTTCGGAGTCATCTCGGATCAGGCACGCTTTCTTGCAGTCTTTTTCTTCGCAGCAGCCCCGCGGCTCCTGCCCTTGAACTTCAGCATCTTCTTTGGGCGGATGGCGGGAGCCATTTGCTCCCGGGCCAGCGACAGCACTACGCCGACGGCGCAGAGGGACATCAGCAGGGCCGAACCGCCATAGGAGATGAAAGGCAAGGGCACGCCGATGACGGGCATCAGCCCGGTGACGACGGCCATGTTGACGGTCGCCTGGCCCAGCAGCCACACCATGATGGTTCCGGCAAGTACCCGGTGGAACATGTCCTCCTGGGCCACTACGACCCGGTAGATGGCGGCGCCAAGGATCGCAAACAGGATCAGGACGACGACGGTGCCCACCAGGCCGAGTTCCTCGCCGATGATGGCGAAGATGAAGTCGTTGTGGGCTTCGGGAATCCAGCTGTACTTTTGCCGGCTCTGGCCGAGTCCCACGCCGAACCAGCCGCCGGAGGCCAGTCCGTAGAGGCCGTTGGTCGCCTGGTAGTTGGCGTCGACGCCGTCGGCACAGGATTCACCGGTCCACCAGGAGGTGATCCGGCAAACCCGGTTGGAGCTGGTCACAGCCATAACGGCTGTTCCGGCGGCTGCCACGAGGCCGGCGATGCCGAAGAGGTAGACGGGCGCCCCGGCGAAGAACAGTGCCGCAGCGGTAATCATCATGATGATCATGGCGGTACCGAGGTCGTTGCCCACCAGGACAAGAACGATCACCGCAGCGGCCATGGGGACGGCGGGGATGGCAACATGCTGCCAGCGGCTCAGGAGCCGGCCCTTGATGGCCAGCACCGTGGCCATCCAGAGGGCGAGGGCAAGCTTTGACGCCTCGGATGGCTGGAAGGTGATGCCGCCCAGGTCGATCCAGTTCTTGTTGCCGTTGACTTCGGCACCCACCACCTGGACCAGGACCAGCAGTGCCAGCGCGATGCCAATCGCCGGCCAGGCGAGCCGCTTCAGCCAGACCACGTTGATGCGTGACAGCACGAACATGGTGAAGATACCGATGGCGGCAAACATGCCCTGCTTCAGGGCGTCCCCGTAAGGCGACTTGCCGGCTGCGATGGATTCGACGCTTGAGGCCGAAAGGACCATCATGATCCCGATGGCCGTCAAGGCCAGGGTGGAGCCCAGGATGAGGTAGTACGTGGAACCGTTGCGGGAGGTTCCGTTGCCTTCAAGGGCGGACCAGAACCTGCGGTACGCGTTCCGCAGCTTTGCGGGCAGGGTTGACTGCCGGCTGAGGGACGTTGCGGAGGAGCCGGGGCCGGGCGTCCGGGCCTGCTGTCCGGCTGGCGGCCGGGTGGGCGTGCTGGCCATTCTTACTCCTCGCCGGTCTGTCCCTGCCCTTCCACCAGCCCGCGGACAGCTGCGATGAAAGTGTCACCACGGTGAGCATAGGAAGAGAACTGATCCATGGAAGCAGCTGCCGGAGCCATCAGCACAGTATCGCCGGAGGCGGCCTGCCGGGCGGCCGACGCAACGGCCAGTGACATCACCTGTTCCCCGGACAGGGGGGAACCCGCTTCGTCGGCACCCGTTGCAGCAGTCTGCACTTCTTCAGTGTCACCCGCTACCGCCTTGATCACCGGGACATCCGGCGCGTGTCGCTGGAGCGCGGCAGTAAGGACCGAAGTGTCCTTTCCGATCAGCACCACGGCTTTCAGCCGGGAGGCGTTCTCCCGCACCAGGTCGTCATAGGAGACGCCCTTCGACAGGCCCCCCGCAATCCAGACCACGTTGGTAAACGCGGCAAGGGAGGCGGAGGCCGCGTGCGGGTTCGTGGCCTTGGAATCGTTGACCCAGAGCACGCCGTTGTGGCGGGCCACCGGCTGGATCCGGTGGTCGCCGGGGATGTAGTCCCGGATGCCCTGCCGCACGGCGGCTGCATCCACCCCGTAGGCCCGGACCAGCCCGGCGGCAGCGAGGGCGTTGGCCACCATGTGGCGGGGCGCGAAGGCGCCGAGGTCTTTCATCGAAGCAAGTTCGGCCGCACTGTCCTTGCGCTCCTCGATGAAGGCCCGGTCCACCAGGAGCCCTTCAACTACGCCGAGCATGCTGATGGCGGGCGTGACAGTTGTGAACCCGATGGCCCGGCATCCTTCCACGACGTCGGCGTTCTCCACCATGCGCTCGGTCTCGAACTGCTCGGCGTTGTAAAGGCAAGCTTTTTGGGTCTGCTCGTAGACCTTGGCTTTGTCCGCGAGGTACGAGTCGTACGAGCCGTGCCAGTCGACATGGTCTTCGGCAACGTTCAGGCAGACGCTGGCCACCGGGGAGAGCGATTCGGCCCAATGCAGCTGGAAGCTGGACAGCTCAACGGCGAAGACGTCGTACTCTACGGGGTCCCGGATGGCATCGAGGATGGGCGTTCCCACGTTTCCCACGGCGATGGCCTTAAGGCCTGCTGCGCGGAGCATCGATTCGGTGAGGCCCACCGTGGTGGTCTTTCCGTTGGTGCCGGTGATAGCGAGCCAGTCCGCGGTCTTCCGGCCTTCCCTGGTCCGTACCCGCCAGGCGAGCTCCACGTCGCCCCAGACGGGGATGTGGGCGCGGGCTGCGGCAGCGAGGAGTGCCTGGTCGGGGCGCCAGCCCGGCGAGGTGACGATCAGTTCCGGAAGTTCCCCGTCAATCCGGGGAATGCGGGTGACGGCGTCCTCCCCCAGCAGCACATCGGCTGCACCGACGATCTTGAGAGTCTCGGCGTGTGCTTTCGCTTTCTCGGTGGTGGCGGCATCCACCACCACCACGCGGGCTCCCAGTTCGATCAGGGTGTCGGCAGCGGCAAAGCCGGAAACGCCGATACCGGTGACGGCCACGCGCAGGCCACTCCAGTCGGAGTCCCAGGTAACGAGGTTTTGCAGGCGGGGGGAAACGGTCACAGCAGTACAACCCATTCAGCGTAGAAGATGCCAAGGCCGGCGGCCACGAAGAGTCCGCCCAGGATCCAGAAACGGACCACCACCGTCACTTCCGCCCAGCCCTTGAGTTCGAAATGGTGCTGCAGCGGCGCCATTTTGAAGACGCGCTTGCCTCCGGTGGCCTTGAAGTAGCCCACCTGGATGATCACGGACAGGGTGATCAGGACGAAGAGGCCGCCGATGATTCCGAGCAGCAGTTCAGTCCGGGACAGGATGGCAAAGCCGGCGATGGCGCCGCCGATGGCAAGCGATCCGGTGTCACCCATGAAGATCTTGGCCGGAGACGTGTTCCACCAGAGGAAGCCCACCAGGGCAGCACTCATGATGGCCGCCAGCAGCGCAAGATCCAGGGGGTCCCGCACGGAGTAGCAGCCGCCGCCGGCTTCCCTTGGGGACCCGCAGGCCTGGTTGCTTTGCCAGATGCCCATCAGGGTATAGGCGCCGAAGACCATGACCGAAGCACCGGCTGCCAGTCCGTCGAGGCCATCCGTGAGGTTTACGCCGTTAGTGGCGGCCGTCACGATCAGGTTGGACCAGATGACAAAGAGGATGGCGCCCAGGACCGTGCCGCCGAAAGCCAGATCCAGCCAGGGCAGGTCCCGGACCAACGAGATCTTGGTGGAAGCCGGCGCCAGCCCGTTCTCGTTCGGGAAGTTGAGCGCCAGCACGGCAAAGATGATGCCCACCGCTGCCTGCAGGATCAGTTTTGCCTTGGCGTTGAGGCCCAGGCTGCGTTGCCGTGAAATCTTGATGAAGTCGTCAAGGAAGCCGACGAGCCCCATCCCCACCATCAGAAAGAGCAGGATCAGGGCGGATGCGGACGGCCCGGGGGAATCCGGGTTCATCATGAACATGATGAGGTGGGTGAGTCCGTAGGCCAGCAGGACCGCTGCCACGACCACCGTCCCGCCCATGGTGGGTGTCCCGCGCTTGGTGTGGTGCGAGGTGGGCCCGTCGTCGCGGATGAACTGGCCATAGCCGCGGCGGACCAGGAGCCGGATGAAGAGCGGTGTTCCCACCAGGGCGCACAGCAGGGCGAGCCCGGCGCCGATCAAAAGTGCAATCACAGCAGAGTGCTCCTTTCATCGGCGGGTTGGCGGGTTGGGGGTAATGCTATCCGATCGCCCAAATGGCGCAGTCCCACGCTGTTTGAGGACTTGAACAGCACCAGGTCCCCGGGTTGGAGTTCCGCATTCAGGAGCTCGTAGGCCTCGTCGGCGGTCTCCGTGAAGATGCATTCGTCCCCCCAGGACCCTTCCTGTACGGCGGAGACATAGAGCGCACGCGCTTCGCGGCCCACCACTACCAGCCGGGAGATGTTGAGCCGCACCACCTGGGTGCCCACGGCGGTGTGTTCCCGGATGGAGTCATCGCCGAGTTCCAGCATGGCGCCGAGGACGGCCCAGGTGCGCCGTCCGCGCCCCAGGTCGGCGAGGGTACGAAGGGCGGCCCTCATGGATTCGGGGTTTGCGTTGTAGGCGTCGTTGATGACGGTTACGCCGTCGGCGCGTTCGGTCCGTTCCATCCGCCAGCGGCTGGCAGCTGTTTGACTGCTCAGCCCGGATGCGATGTCCGCGCCGGAGATGCCGGCGGCGAAGGCCGCTGCTGCCGCTGCGAGGAGGTTCGCGGTATGGTGGGCGCCGATGAGGCGGCTGGAGACGTGATGCGGCCCTTCACCGCCTGGCAGCAGGAGGTCGAACTCCGGACTGCCGCCGGCGTTGGTGTCGGCATTGAGGGCCTGGACGGCGGCGTCTTCACGTCCTTCCGCGGAGAAGCCCAGCACCGCTGCCGTGGTGCGGCTGCGCATCGCAGCCACCCTGTCGTCGTCGAGGTTGATGATGGCAGTTCCGGCGGCGGTGAGTCCCTCCACGAGTTCACCCTTCGCGAGGGCGATGTTGTCCACTCCCCCGAATTCGCCGGCGTGCGCTGTCCCGACGCCAAGGACAACCCCGATGTCCGGCTTGACCATTTCCGCCAGGTAGCGGATGTGTCCGATGCCGGTAGCACCCATCTCGATGACGAGGTAGCGGGTGTCGGTATCCGCACGGAACACCGTGAGCGGTACTCCGACTTCGCCGTTGTAGGACCCCTGCGGCGCCACGGTCTCGCCGTGGGCCGAGAAGATTCCGGCAAGCAGGTCCTTGGTGGTGGTCTTGCCGGCGGAGCCGGTGATGCCCACCACTGTGAGTTCCCCGCCTGCTTCAGCCCGCGCCGCACGTATCCTGCGGACAGCCTCGGCTGCCAGCGCACCCATGGCCAGGACGGCGTCGGGCACCAGGATGGAGGGGTATGGCAGCCCGTCCGGCCCGGCTACGGGCCGCTCGGCAAGGGCCAGGACGGCCCCGGCTTCAAAGGCGGCCGGGAGGAAGTCGTGGCCGTCCGCGAACTCGCCCGGCTTTGCGACGTAAAGCGAACCTGTCGTGGCTTCGCGTGAATCCGTCACCACCGTGAGGGGCGTGATTCCGGGATCGGCGTCCAGGCGCCCGCTGGTGATTTCGGCGATCTCCGCCGCAGTAAATGCAATCATCTCGGTCTAGGACTCTATCCGGTCGGCTTGGAGAACGTTGAATCCCCTGGCTGTCAAGGCGCTCCGCAGTTCCACCCGGTCATCGAGGGCAAGGTTGACGCCCTTCACCTCCTGCCAGACCTCATGGCCGCGTCCTGCGACAAGGATGGTGTCCTGTGGCCGCGCCAGCTCCACTGCCCGGCGGATCGCCTTGTCACGGGGGAAAACCTCCAGAAGTTCGCACGGCAGGCCCTCGCCGGCCTGGGCCTCCTCCGCCCCGGCCAGGACGTCCCGGCGGATGGCCGCGGCGTCCTCATCGTGGGGGTCGTCGTCAGTGACGATAACGGTGTCGGCCAGCCGGGCCGCGATGGCACCCATTGCCGGGCGTTTGCCCTGGTCCCGCTGCCCGGTGGCACCGAAGACCACGATCAGCCTGGAATCCGGCTTGGGTGAACGGACTGCCTCCAGGGCCCGCGCCAGCGCATCCGTGTTGTGCGCGAAATCCACGACGGCAGCAGGTTCCTCGGAGATGAGCTGCATGCGGCCGGGCACCGCCACGGTGAAGGGATCCGCGGCATCCAGGGCCGCCTGCAGGTCCGCCGGTTCCACGCCGGACTGGAGCACCATGAGTGCCGCCAGGGCCGCGTTGGCCACGTTGAAGCTTCCGGGAAGGCCGGTGTGGAGGCGAAGTTCCATGCCTTCCGGTCCACGAAGCGTGAACTCCGTGCCCAGGCCGCGCGGGGACGTCGAGGCGACGATCCAGTCCGCGGCAGTCCCCGGCACGGTGCCCAGGGTGGTGACCGGCACCTCCGCGGCGCCGGCAAGGCGCCGGCCCCACTCGTCGTCGACCGTCACCACTGCTTTGCGTGCGCGGCCGGGCGTGAACAGCTCAGCCTTGGTGGCGAAGTAGTCGTCCATGGTGTGGTGCAAGTCGAGGTGGTCCTGCGTCAGGTTGGTAAAGCCGGCAACGTCGAACATCAGCCCGTCCACCCGCTGGTAGGAGATGGCATGGGAGGAAACCTCCATGGCGGCGGCTGCCAGTCCCCGTTCGCGCATCAGTGCCAGCAGCCCGTGCACGTCAGTTGACTCCGGTGTGGTTAGCAGGCTTGGGATGGGGTCGCCGCCGGCAAGGATCTCGATGGTGCCGATCAACCCGGCACGCTTGCTGAGGGCGGCCAGCAAGGAGGTGATGAAGTACGTGGTGGTGGTCTTGCCGTTGGTGCCTGTGACACCGAAGAGTTGCAGGGAACGGCCCGCGCCTGACTGGCTGCCGTAGATCATGGCAGACAGCGGCCCCACTACATTGCGCGGCGACTCAACGACCAGTACGGGTACGGGCGTATCGGAGGACAAAGCCAGCAGCCGTGCACCGGCGCCGTCCGTCAGCACTGCGACCGCCCCGGCCTCAATCGCCTGGGCGGCGAAGTCGGCGCCATGGCGGGCGGCGCCGGGAAGTGCAACATAGAGGTCTCCGGGTTCCACTGCCCGGGAGTCAAGGGAGATGCCGGTCACTGATGTGTCGGCGGCAGGTCCTGGAACGCTGACGCCCACAGCGTCACCAATGCTGCCCAGCGGCAGCGCCTCCACGGCCGAGGGCCGGAACCGGGCATTGGTGGCAGGAGCGGCGGGAGCGGCGCTGTCCTGGGGCAGGTTGAACTCAGACAAGGAATCTCCGATGGTGCTAGTGGACCGTGGCCGGCGCAGAGGGGACCGGATCAGCGGGCTGCTGGTCCGGACTTCAGGCCGGGATGCTACTTGGCGAACTGGGGCAGCCTGGCCGGCTCGCCGGTGGACGGCTGGACGTTGTAGGTCCGCAGTGCCTGGCTCATCACCGACCGGAAGACCGGCCCGTTGGTAATCCCGTAGATGCTGCCCTTGGGCCGCTGAAGTACCACCTCAACAATAAACCGCGGATCATCCATGGGTGCCATGCCCACCAGGGAGGCGGTGTATCCGCAATAGCCGGCGCCGTCGTCGCACGGTGACTCCGAGGTGCCCGTCTTCGCCCCCACGCGGTAGCCGTCGATGCCGGCATCCTTGATCTGGCCTTCGGTGACGGCGCTCTCCAGGATGTCCTGGACCTGCTGGGCCGTATCCTCCGAGACGATCCGCCGGGAAGGGGCTGCGGGCACCTTCTCCTTCGCGCCGTCGGGAGAAATATAGGAATCGATCAGGCGCGGCTGGAGCATGACCCCGTTGTTGGCAATGGACTGGAACGCCCGCACCGTCTGCAGGGTGGACTGGGAGACGCCCTGGCCGAACAGGACCGTGTATTCCTGCCGGCCATCCCATTGCTCCCAGGGGGTCAGGATACCGGACGCTTCGGCGGGAAGCCCGATGTCCGGGGCCTCGCCGATGCCGAACTTCTGCAGCCATTCGTACCGCTGTTGCTTGCTGAGCCGTTGCCCGGCCATCACCGTGCCGGTGTTCATCGAATAGCCCAGGATGCCGGCGAGGGTCCGTTCCTCAGTGCCGTGGGCGAAGGAGTCGCTGAACGTCTGGCCGTCCACGGTATAGGAGGGACCCAGGGTGAACGTGTCCAGCGGACTGGCTTTTCCCTCCTCGATCAGGGCGGCAACCGTCATCATCTTCTGCACGGAGCCGGGTTCATAGGCGGCCGTGACAGCGCGGACTCCCCGGTCCTTGGCGGCCACCCGGCCGGGATCATTGGGGTCTGGGGCATTGGTGTCCGCCATGGCCACCAGGTCGCCCGTCTTGGCATCCATCACGATGATGGTGCCCCATTCGGCGCCGAGCTTGTCCGTCTGGCTTTGGATGGCCTGCTGGGCGAAGTACTGAAGATCCGAGTTGAGGGTGAGCTTGACGTCCTTGCCATCCTCCGGCGGCGTCAGTTCGTCCATGCCCACCGGGATCCTCAGTCCGTCGGCACCGATCTCGAAGAGCCGCCTGCCGTCCTTGCCGCGAAGCAGTTCGTCCTGGGTCTGCTCGATACCTGCCTGGCCGGTGCTGCCGTCCTTGAGGAAGCCGATAATGCCGCCGGCCACGGAACCGTTGGGATAGACCCGCTTGCTGACGCCTTCCGTGACGATGCCCGGGATCTGGAGTTTCGAGATGCGGTCTTCTACATCCGGCTTTACGTCCTTGGCCACGATGTAGTAGGGCCGCTCCCCGGTCACGGCTTCACGGATGGCGTGCTTGTCCATCCCCAGTGCGGCAGCGAGCTCGGTGAGCCCCTGGTCCCGGGAAACGTCCACCAGCTTTTCGTTGGCTTCGTCGAGCCGCTTAAAGGTTTCGGTCTTGGTGTTGACCCGCTGGTCCACCACCACGTTGTACCGGATGACGCTGTTGGCCAGGACGGTGCCGCTCGAGTCCAGGATGCTTCCCCGCTCGGCCGGCAGGACCGTTTCGGTCATCCGCTTGTCGAGGGCGGCCGCTGCCATGCCGCCAACGTCCAGCCCCTGGACCAGGAACAACTTGCCGCCCACCACCAACAGGAGGGTGAGCATGATGCCCAGCCCCAGGCGCAGCCGTCGGGTGGCGTTGGGTACCTTGTCTGCCGGTTTGCCGGTCCTCTGCGCCACCGTGGAATTCCTTGCTGTTCGTCCCTGTTACCTGCCGGATGTCCTCGCTATTGCCCCGGGACCTTCTGCTGCGGCACAGGTACCGTGCCGCCGTGAAGCTCAACAGGGGGTACCGCCGCGGCAGGCGGTGCTGCGGGCGCCTGCACCTGTGCCTGCGCCTGGCCGGCGGGAGCGTCAGCGGCGGGCGTCTGGGTTGCAGGCGGTGCCGCTTCCACTGGCTTGCGGCTTTCCAGCGGCTCCCCCTTGGTTGCCGGCGGGACCACCAAAAGCTGGCCGGCGACGGCCGGGGCCGGGATGACGGCTCCCTCGGAACCTCCCTTAACTGCCGGTGTCGCCTTGCCCGTCACCGACAGGGTGGACAGGTCGATCTGACCCTTGACGGTCGAGGCCACCATGCCCAGGTCCTTGGCCTTGGCGGCCAGGTTCTGCGGAGCCTCAAAGTTCTGCACCTGCTGGGTGAGGTCCTGGTTCTGCTTGGTCAGGGTGCTCTGGCGGGCGCGCAGCTCCACGAGCTGGTACTGGGCGGTGGAGACCGAGATGTTCAGGACCAGGACAGCGATCAGCGCCACGGCCAGCAGGGCAAAGCACAGCACCACGAAGGGAGCGCGGCGCTTCCGGGGAATGTTGCGGACCAGGGAGAGCGGCGTGCGGCTCTTCCGGCCGGTACCCGGTGATCCTGCAGGCAGGCTGCTGCTGGCTGCCGAACTGCCGGAGACGGCGGGAAAGTTCTTGACGGCAGCGGTGCTCATGCAGCTCTCCTGGCTCTGATTCGTTCAGCCGCGCGCAGCCTTGCTGAGGCTGCCCGCGGGTTTTCGGCGATTTCGGCGGCGGTAGGTACCTCGGTGCCTTTGGTCAGGGTCTTGAGTTCCGGTTTGTGCTCCTCCAGCTCCACGGGGAAGCCGAGGGGCGCCGACGACTTGGAGCGGGACTGGAAGACGCTTTTCACGATCTTGTCCTCCAGGGAGTGGTATGACATCACGACGATGCGCCCGCCCAAAGCGGTGGAGTCGACCGCCGCCGGGACGGCGCGCTCCAGTACATCGAGTTCTTCATTGACCTCGATGCGCAGTGCCTGGAAAGTCCTCTTGGCCGGGTGTCCTCCCGACTTGGCGGCGCCGGCAGGTACTACTGCCCGGATCTGGTCCACCAGTTGTCCGGTGGTGGTAAAGGGTGCCTCTGCGCGGGCAGCGACGATTCGGTTGGCTATCCGGCCGGCAAACTTTTCCTCGCCCCATTTGCGGATGATTCTGACCAGCTCTTCTTCGCTGTAGTTGTTGACCACATCCGCGGCGGTCTGGCCCCGGCTCGTGTCCATGCGCATGTCGAGTGGAGCATCGAAGGAGTATGCAAAGCCCCGCTCCCGCTCGTCGAGCTGCAGCGAGGAAACACCCAGGTCCATCAGGATCCCGTGCACCTCCGGCACGCCCAGGTCCTCAAGGACGTCCTGGATCTCGTCATAGACAGCGTGGACCAGGTCCGTGCGGGCTTCGAAGGGCGCCAGGCGCTCCCCCGCGAGGGCAAGGGCCTCCTCATCCCGGTCGATGCCGATGAGGTGAAGGTCCGGGAAGCGCTGGAGCATGGCTTCCGAGTGGCCGCCCATGCCGAGGGTGGCATCTATTGCCACAGGAGTTTCTCCGCGGAGCCTTGCCGTTTCGAATCCCGGAGCCAACAAATTGATGCACCGGTCCCGCAGGACCGGCACATGGCGTTCGGACGTGGGCTTCGGTTGTTCGTTCATGCCTCGTCCTTTCTCGCCGTCGTGGTCGCCGTACCTGCTTCTTGGGCCAGATCCCCATCCGCGCCTATCGTCCCGCCCGCCTGGCTCCGGGGAAGTGAGCCAGGTTGGCCAGCCGATGGGCGGCTGGAGATCTCGTCCAAGAAACTCCTGATGCTTATTCCGGAAATTCAGAGAATGCCCGGAATGGGATCATCAGTTTCCGAGAAGGCAGTTTCCTTCTCGGCGAGGTATTCATTCCAAGCCTGGGCGTCCCAGATCTCGGCCCGCGAACCCGCCCCAATAACGGCAAGCTCCCTGCCCAGTCCTGCATACTCCCGGAGCGCCGGTGGAATAGTTACGCGCCCCTGCTTGTCAGGTACCTCGTCAGAGGCTCCAGAGAGAAAAACGCGGATGTAGTCACGGGCCTGTTTCGAGGAGATTGGCGCCTCCCGCATTTGCTCATGGACCCGTGCAAATTCCTTCTCACTGAAGACGTAGATGCATCGTTCCTGGCCCCTTGTGAGCACCAGCCCGCTGGCAAGTTCCTCGCGGAACTTCGCGGGGAGAATGATCCGTCCCTTTTCATCCAGACGTGGCGAGTGCGTGCCCAGAAACACTGGCCCACCGCCTGTCCGCTGTCAGGAACTGCACATCCCCAATGTTGCAACCACCCTCTTATGTCCTCCACATTACTCCACTTTCCCCCACAGTCAACGCAAAACACTCCACGGACACCTGGAGTTATGGGAATTGAACCCTGAAATGGCGCGGATTTTGGGCCGGTGGTGGAAAGTGGAGGGCCTTTATCCAGCCAGCGCTGTTGGAAGCACTGCGTGCCTCGCCCCGCTGCCTTACGGTCAGCAGGCATGAGGGGCAGCTGCAACCCGGGCCTGAAAAGAGGGGGCTAAAGCAAAAAGATCCCCTTTCGGGGATCTTTTTGGAATTGCGCACCCCGCAGGGGTGGAAAGTGGAGGGGCCAGGGCCCCGGCGATTACTGCTCGCCCCTGCGCCTTTCATCCCAGCGCTCTTCGAGGCTGCTCATGAAAGAGCTCCTCTGCTTGCCGGACTTTCCGCCGCCGGACTTGGTACCTGTTTTTGCCCCGGCCGAACTTCGCATCGTGGCAAAATAAACGCCGCCGCCCATCACGATAAAGCCCAGGACGCCGACGAAGATGTTCTGCAGCGTGACACCCACCAATAGCAGGAAGACTCCAGCCAATGCGCAGAGGACGCCAATCACCACATGCCGCGTGGACCAGGAACGTCCGGGGTCGGACCCCATGGAATTCGCGAACTTCGGGTCATCCTCGTGAAGCTGCTTCTCCAGCTGCTCAAGCAGCTTCTGTTCGTGCTCCGACAGCGGCATCACGACCTCCTTTTGTAGGCCAACGTCCGGGCTGGTTCCCAGCCACTACTTCTGCACCATTAACGACTGTTGTTCCTTTGTGGTTCCCGCTTTGCCGGCATTGGCAAGAACGAAAAACCAGGCACACAGCCGCGGGAGCGGGAGCATGTCCAAGAGGGTCCGGCAGTAAGTCCAGTCACTCAAAAACTATGTATCTCTAAGGATAGTTTGTTGAGGGCTGTTCTGAAAGACGGCAATCGGCTTTCTGGACCGCCCGCAGACGGGACCTGACCGCTGATTAAGTGCCTGTTCCGGGTTCCATCAACCGGGCCGGCAACACCGACTTGTCGCCGAATTTCCGGGCTACTTCATCCAGCGCCTGTTCCGCCGCGCGCCAGTTGTCATCCCGGCGGTCAATGCTGAGCTGGAGCGAGGTCCGGGAGGCATCTTCCAGCTGCTCAGCCCTTACTCCCACGAGCCGGACCGCCATGCCCCGGTTGCCCGCCGACTCCAGCAGCTGAAGGACCACCGGGTAGATGAGCTGGGCACTGTCTACCGGCGTGGGCACTGTCCGGCTGCGGGTAATGGTGGAAAAGTCGGCAAAGCGCAGTTTCAAGGCAACGGTCCGCGCCACCATTCCCGAACTGCGCAACCGCGCGGCGGTACGGTGCGACAGTCGAAGCAGTTCCCGGTGCAGGACTGCCTGGTCTGCGGTATCCGTGGCAAATGTCTCTTCTGCCCCGATGCTCTTCTCCAGCCGTACCGGGGTCACCGGGCGGGGGTCGATGCCCCAGGAGAGCTGGTGGACGTGTTCACCCGTGGCACCCAGCGTCTTTCGGAGTGCGGATACCGGTGTTGCCGCCACGTCCGCAACGGTCCGGATGCCCATCTTGGCAAGGACCTCAGCCGTTTTGGCACCGACTCCCCACAGCGCACCGACCGGCAGGCTGTGCAGGTAGGGCACCGTTTCATCGGGCCCGATGAGGAGCAGGCCATCAGGCTTGCACCGGGTGGAGGCGATCTTGGCCACAAACTTGGTCTCGGCTATGCCCACCGACGCCGTGATGCCCAGCTCGGAGGCAACCTGCCGGCGGACCAGTTCGCCGATCCCTCTCGGCGGACCCAGCCGGCGGAGGGCTCCGCTGACATCGAGGAAGGCTTCGTCGACGCTCAGCGGCTCAACCAGTTCGGTAATGGACCCGAAGATGGCCATCAGCTGTGCGGAGACCTCGTAGTACAGCTTGTGACGCGGTTCGATGATTACCGCCTGCGGGCACATTCTTGCTGCGACAGCCATGGGCATGGCGGATTTGACCCCGAAAGCCCGGGCCTCGTAGGAGGCGGACAGGACTACAGAGCGCTCCGCCGGAAAGCCGACGATCACGGGTCTTCCACGCAACTCCGGACGCGTCCGGAGCTCCACCGAGACGAAGAAGGCGTCCATATCCACGTGCATGATGCACTTGCGCCTACGGCCCGGAATACGCGCAGCGGCTGGCTGATTGGTATGGTCTGGCCCCACGACTGCAATCCTATCCGCCGGTACTGACTAAACTGGAGGCTGCATCCGGCATCAACTCCAGGAGGAAAATCCCTGTGACGGTCTTTGGAAACCTCAAGCCTGTGGGCTTGGCTGCTCTCGCTGCCGGTGCAGCCCTGGCGCTGGCAGCCTGCAGCCCCACTCCGTCAGCCGCACCGGGATCCACTTCCGCCACGTCCGGGCCGGCCGCCACGCAGGCTACGGTGACGGCTTCGCCCAGCCCGTCCGCTTCGCCCAACACCTCCGCCACCGTCGGCGGCGTGGTGGCAGGTTTCCCGCAGGAACTGCTGCCCCTCATGCCGGGTGCCAGGGTGGTGTCCAGCAGCTTCGACAAGGCGTCGGCACCCGCAACCGCTGCCCTGGTCGCAACAGCGGGCGCGCCTCCCGCCGCCGTGCTCGATTTCTACACCAAGGCGCTGGAGGGGCAGGGCTTCAAGGCGGTTCCCGGTGATGCTGTGGGGGCAGTGGCATCCAAGGACTTCGTCCGGGGCGACAACGAAACGGTGAACGTCGCGGTAGTGGAAGCCTCGGGCGTATCCACCTTCACCATCGGCGCCAATGTGGCAGCCGAGTCAGCCAAGTGACCGCCGCGGAGCAACTGCGGCACGAACAGGCAGACTATGTGGCGGCGGTGGCCGGTGAACTCACCGGGTTCCTGACGTCGCGGCAGTCTGTCATGTCTGCCATTTCCCCTGATATCGATCCGATTATGGGCTCCATTTCCAACCTGGTCACCGGCGGCAAGCGCCTCCGGGCCCTGATGTGCTACTGGGGCTGGCGCGGCGCAGGCGGCGAAGCCGCGGCCGCAGAAGTGGTGACGGCAGGTGCCGCCCTGGAGCTTTTCCAGGCAGCCGCCCTTATCCATGACGACATCATCGACCGCTCGGACACCCGGCGGGGAGGACCGAGCGTACACCGCCGCTTCAGCCAGCTTCACGGTGCCCAGGGCTGGGCCCTGGACAGCGAACGGTTCGGCCAGGCGGCGGCCATCCTCGCCGGCGACCTGTGCCTGTCCTTCAGCGAGGAAGCCTTCACGGACATCGGCGAGCGGGCGGCCTCGGGGAGCAGGGCGAGACTGATCTTCAACCTCATGCGGGCAGAGGTCATGGCCGGCCAGTACCTGGACATCCTGGAGGAAGTGGCCGGCCCGGTCCGGGACCGCGCCGGAGCCGTCAGCCGGGCCCAGTCGATAATCCGCTTCAAGAGCGCCAAATACTCCACCGAGCACCCCCTTGCCCTGGGCGGTGCCTTGGCGGGTGCTTCGAATGAGCTGCTTCGGGGCTATTCAGCTTTTGCGTTGCCCCTGGGCGAAGCTTTCCAGTTGCGGGACGACGTCCTGGGTGTCTTTGGTGACCCGCTCACTACCGGAAAGCCTGCCGGGGACGACCTGCGCGAAGGCAAGAGAACCGTCCTGGTGGCCCTCGCACTCGACCAGGCAACAGCTGCGGAGTCCGCATTCATCGACGGCAGGCTGGGCAGTCCGGACCTGTCGGATGACGACGTGGAGGAAATCCGCAGGATCATCGAGGAATCCGGTGCACTGCAGGCCACGGAGGTTCTCATCAGCGAGTTCGGCTCGGCGGCGTTTGAGGCCCTGGAGGCCCTTCCGCTCGAGGAACTGCCCAAAACAGCCCTGCGGAGGCTGGCTGAGGCCACCGTCAGCCGCGCCTCCTAGGGCTGTTTGTCACCAGGCGAGGGTCTGGGCCCGGCGCCTGATCTCGGTCTTGCGGCCCTCCCGCAGCGCGTCGATAGGCCGGCCGCGCAGCGATTCGTCCTGAGTGAACAGCCAGATGATCAGGTCCTCGTCCGAATACCCGGCATCGGCGAGGACCACGATTGTCCCTTTAAGGCTGTCAACGACCTGCCCGTCCTGGATGAATTCCGCGGGCACAGACCTGATATTGCGGTCCCCCACCCTTAAAGCGGCCAGTGCCCGCTCGTCAATGAGGCTGTGCACCTTGGTGATGGAAACATCCAAAAGACGGGCTACGTCGGGGAGGGGCAACCATTCGCCCACGAGGTCTTCTACATTACTCACGGATCAAGGTTGCCACGGTGGGCCCCCGGGCGCCTAGTCGATAAAGCGCAACCCGGCTCCTGACCTGCGGACACTCCGAAAATCTTTTCTTGCCGGGATTCCCGGAATTCTTGTGCTATTTCCGGATCCATGAGAGATTCACAGTGCTAACGCCAGTAACAGTAATAACTTGAGTAACAGTAGTATCAGGAATGTCAGCGGCATCCCCGTCCGCGCCCGCAGTTGAGAAGAGGATCTTTTCCATGACAATGTCCCGCTCGCCCAAGCGGCCACCCAAGCCGAGCCTGCCAATGATTGCCGCCACCACAGCTGCACTTCCCGCGGTCGTATTGTCATCCCTGGCTGTGGCCGAGCCTGCTGCTGCGGAAAAGCCTGCGCGCGCCCTTCCTGCGACCCTGGCTGCGGCCATGGAAGCGCAGGCGGCACAGGCAAAGGCGGCCCACATTCCTGCCGCTTCGGTGCCCACGACCATCCCCACCGCTTTCAAGCCGGCACAGCCTTCGGCCCCTGCGGAGTACACCATTGTGCGGGGCGACACCATCAGCAGCATTGCCGGGCGGTACGGATTGAACACCGGGGATGTCCTCCGGCTCAACAATCTCCAGGCGAACACCCTGATCTACCCGGGGCAGAAGATCAAACTTTCCGGACAGCCGGCGGCACCGGCCGCGCCCGCCGCTGCGCCCGCACCGGCAGCACCCGCAACGAATGAGGGTGCCACCTACACCGTAAAGCCCGGTGACACGCTGGGAGCGATCGCCGCCCGGCACAATGTGCGCTTGTCCGAAGTATTCAGCTGGAACAACCTCAACATGCGCTCGATCATCCATCCGGGGCAGAAGATCAAGGTGGGCGGCGGACAGCCCGCACCGGCTGCCCCCGCCGCAGCGCCGGCACCCGCGGTATTGGCGAATTCAGGCGCCACCCCCGCCCCGGCCACTGGTTCCTACACGGTCAAGGCCGGGGACAGCCTCTATGCCATCGCGTCACGGCACAACGTCAAGCTCTCCGAACTCCTGTCCGCAAACAAGATGAGCATGAGCACCGTCATCTACCCGGGCAACAAGCTGGTCATTCCCGGCGCCCCCGGCCAGGCTCCGGCCCCGCAGCCCGCGGCGGCAGCCGCACCGCTGGTACCGAGTTCCTTCCTCGGATTCAGCTATCCCGCCGCCGTGGTCAGTTCGGCCAACGAGAACAAGGCGCTCCTGAACGCGGCTCCGGTGCCGTCCCGCGCGGAAATGCGCAACATCGTGGCGGACACGGCACGGCGCATGGGCGTTGACCCTGCGCTGGCCCTCGCCTTCGCCCACCAGGAGTCGGGCTTCGACCAGCGCGCCGTCTCTCCCGCCAACGCAATCGGCACCATGCAGGTGATCCCCAGCTCCGGCCAGTGGGCCTCGGACCTCGTGGGTCGGAAGCTGAACCTCCTGGACCCGTACGACAATGCGACTGCAGGCGTGGCGATCATCCGGCAGCTCCTGGCGACCAGCAAGGACGAAGACACCGCCATCGCGGGGTATTACCAGGGCCAGTACTCCGTCAGCAAGTACGGCATGTACAACGACACGAAAGCTTACGTAGCCGCCATCAAGGCGCACCGCAAAAACTTCGCATAGTCCCAGCGACACTTACTGCGGTGATACGGGGACTGCTGTGAGGAGGGTCCGGACCGATGACGGGTTCGGACCCTTTTCATTGCGGGATTAGGATCAAAGGGTGCAGGAACACGTCTCTGACCCCTTTGTGGGAACGCTGGTGGACAACCGCTACACCGTGCAGTCCCGGCTCGCCCGCGGCGGCATGTCCACGGTTTACCTGGCCGTGGACCAGAGGCTGGAGCGCAACGTTGCACTGAAGGTGCTGCACCCGCACCTGGCCGCGGATGAGAGCTTCCTCGGCAGGCTGGGGCGGGAGGCGAAGGCGGCGGCCCGGCTCTCGCACCCCCATGTTGTGGGGGTGCTGGACCAGGGCCATGACGGCCACACCGCCTACCTGGTCATGGAATACATCAAGGGCCACACCCTTCGCGAGGTCATCAACGACAAGGGGGCCTTGCCGCCGCGGCTCGCACTTGCCCTGATTGATCCCGTGGTGGAAGGACTGGCCGCGGCCCATACCGCGGGCTTCATCCACCGCGACGTGAAACCCGAAAACGTCCTGATCGCCGACGACGGCAGGATCAAGATCGGCGACTTCGGCCTTGCCCGGGCGGTCACCTCGTCCACGAGCTCCGGGACACTGATGGGGACTGTCGCCTATGTCCCCCCCGAGATCGTCCTGGGCAGGCTGGCAGATGCCCGGAGCGACGTCTACTCAGTAGGCATAATGCTGTTTGAAATGCTGACCGGGCAACAGCCGTTCAAAGGCGACGTCCCCATCCAGGTGGCCTACCAGCATGTCAACGGCACAGTGGGTCCGCCGTCGGCCCTGGTGCCCGGGCTGGCGGGCGAGCTGGATGAGCTCGTGCAATGGTGTACGGCCAATGACCCGGAGAACCGGCCGGTGGATGCGAATGCTCTCCTCCAGGAGCTGCGGCACATTCGGACTAACCTGACCGATTCCGAGCTGGACCTGCATCCTCCGGCCGCCCCTGGGACCACAGCGCCTGCCTCCCCCGGTGCCCAGGAGACAGCCCCGGTCCAGGATGCAGCTTCCCGGAATCACACAGAGTTCATTGCGCAAACCAACAACCCCACCACGGTCCTGCCCTCGGGCAGGCCGGCGCCGCCTGTCCATGGACCCGGGCTGGGGCGCGAGCCTGGGCGGCCGGCTCCCGGAGCCGGCCGGGGCAGCCACATCCTTACCCCTCCCGGGGAGGATGTGGAGGAACCCTGGGCGCCCCCGGCACCCCAGCTCAGCAAGCGGGCACAGCGCAAGGCTGAGAAGGAGGACGAGAAGGCCCGCGCCCGGGCCGCCGCGACCCCTGTCCGTTCACTCCGCGAAGGCAGTGCCCGACGGCGGGGCGTCCTGTGGGTGGTGGTCCTGGTCCTCGCGGCCCTGCTCGCCACGGGAGCGGGCTGGTTCTTCGGTATGGGCCCCGGGGCTGCGGCCACCATCCCGGCCGTGGCAAACAGGACGGTGGCGGAGGCCCAGCAGCTCCTCAGTGAAGCAGGATTCAGGTCCACCACGAGGGACGTATTCGACGACGATGTTCCCAGCGGGCTGGTGGTGGGAAGCGAGCCGGAGGCCGGAACGGAAATCCGGAAGTTCCAGCCTGTATCGCTCTATGTGTCCAAGGGCCCGCAGCTTTTCTCCGTGCCGCAACTCTCCGGCGGCACGCTGGACGAGGCCAAGGACGCCCTGAACGGTGCCGAAATGGCGCTGGGTACGGTCACCGCGGAATTCAACGAGGACGTGCCGGCCGGCATTGTCCTGTCCCAGGAGCCGGCTGCCGGGACGCCCGCCAGGCATGGCACGCCGGTGGCCCTGGTGGTCTCCAAGGGACCTGAGCCCATCCCCGTCCCCTCCGTGGTGGGCCAGGACGAGGATGATGCCGTGGACGCCATCGAGGCGGCCGGGCTGCAGGCTGAGGTGGCCCACGAAGAGGTGTTTGACCGGAATGTGCCCGAGGGTGCTGTTGTCAGCCAGTCGCCTGCCAGCGGGACGCTTACCCGCGGCGGCACCGTGACCCTGACCATTTCCAAGGGCCCTCGGATGGTGGAGGTTCCGAGCTTCATCGGGCGGCAGGCAAACGAAGCCAGGCGGGCGCTCGAGGCACTGGGCTTCCAGGTCCGGGTAAACAATGTGCTGGGCGGCTTCTTTGGAACCGTCCGCGCCCAGGACCCCGTGGACACAGAGGTCCCCGAAGGGTCCGTCATAACGCTGACCGTGGTGTAGGCGGCCCAACCGCCCACACCATCCGGCAGGGTCAGTGCTTGGCGAGTGCGCCGGCCACCAGGAATGCCATTTCCAGGGACTGCATATGGTTCAGCCGCGGGTCGCAGACCGACTCGTAGCGGTCCAGGAAAGCATCCTGGTCGATGGGATCGGCGCCGCCAAGGCACTCAGCCACATCATCCCCGGTCATCTCCACATGCAGGCCTCCGGGCACCGTTCCCAGGGAATGGTGCACCTCAAAGAAGCCGCGCACCTCGTCAATGACGTCGTCGAAGTTCCTCGTCTTGTACCCATTGGGGGACGTCACAGTGTTGCCGTGCATGGGGTCGGTGACCCACAGCACCTGGGCGCCGGAGGCAGTAACCTTCTCGACGACGGCGGGCAGCTTCTCCCGGATGTTACCGGCACCCATCCGCGTGATGAACGTCAGGCGTCCCGGTTCGCGTTCCGGATCCAGTTTGTCGATCAGGCGCAGGGCGTCATCGCCGGTGGTCGAGGGACCAAGCTTGACGCCAATCGGGTTCCGGACGCGGGACAGGAAGTCCACATGGGCATGGTCCAGTTCGCGGGTCCGCTCCCCGATCCACAGGAAGTGGGCGGAGGTGTCGTACGGGAAGCCGGTCCGGGAGTCGATCCGGGTCAGCGCCCGCTCGTAGTCCAGCAGCAGGGCCTCGTGGCTGGCGAAGAACTCGACGCGCTTGAGCGCCTCAAAGTCCGCACCGCAGGAGTCCATGAATTTGATGGCCCGGTCGATGTCCCTGGCCAGCGACTCGTAGCGGGCATGGGCAGGGTTTTCGGTGAAGCCCTTGTTCCACTGGTGCACCGAGCGGAGGTCGGCGAAGCCGCCCTGCGTGAAGGCCCGGATGAGGTTCAGCGTGGATGCGGAGGTGTGGTAGGCGCGGAGCATGCGCGAGGCGTCGTGGCCGCGTGATTCGGGGGTGAACTCGTAGCCGTTGACGATGTCGCCGCGGTAGGCCGGCAGGGTGACACCGTTCCGAGTCTCGTCATTGGAGGAACGCGGCTTGGCGAACTGGCCCGCCATCCGGCCCATCTTGATCACAGGCATGGCAGCGCCGTAGGTCAGCACGACGGCCATCTGGAGGATGGTCTTGACCCTGGCGCTGATCTTGTCCGCCGTGGCGGCCTCGAAGGTTTCCGCGCAGTCGCCGCCCTGCAGGAGGAACGCCTTCCCCTGGGCAGCAGCGGCGAGCCGCTCGCGCAGGATGTCCACTTCACCGGCAAACACCAGCGGGGGGAGCACGGAAAGTTCCTTGACGGAGGCGTCGAAAACTTCCTGGTCCTGCCAGCTGGGCTGCTGGGAAATGGGAAGGTCCCGCCAGTCGTCCAGTCCGGGATAGTTGGCGGCTCCGCTCTGGGCGGTGCTGGACAGCGAAAAGGCAGGTTTTGCAGATAGCTCAGTCACCATCTAAGACTAACGGCAGCGCAGGACCACTGGACACCGCATCGTCACGCTGGCCGGCGTCCGCGTCACAACCCCCATGCGCGAAAAAGCCCGCCCATCAGCCGGTGGCGGCAGCACCGCCGTCGTCCGTCCGGTCCTGCTGCCTCACACCGTGGCCGGGAACGGGATCCGCGGGGTTCACGCCGCCCGCCGGCGATGCCAGAGGTTCTGCGCTTGCCTCGGGTTCCACCGGCCTGCCGGCCAGCCGGAGCTTCACTACCGCCGCGTACTCGTCAACATATTCCTGCCCGGAAAGCCGCTGCAGTTCGAACATGATCTGGTCCGTGACTTTCCGCTGGACATCGCGGTCCTCTGCCTGGTCCCGGTAGGCCGTGAAGTCCAACGGCTCACCGAAGATCATGCCGATCCTGCGGATATTGGGCAGCCGTTTGCCGATCGGCTGCACCTTGTCCGTGCCGATCATGGCCACCGGGATGACCGGAACGCCGGCCTCCAGCGCCAGCCGGGCAACACCCACCTTGCCGCGGTAAAGCCTGGCGTCCGGGCTGCGGGTGCCCTCAGGGTAGATGCCGAGCAGCCCGCCGTGGTTGAGCACCTCCATCCCGGCGCTGAGGGATGCCGCAGATGCCGCACCGCCGGAGCGGTCCATGGGCAGCTGGTTGGTCAGCCGGAAGAACAGGGCTGTCAGCCGGCCCTTGATGCCGGTACCGGTGAAGTATTCCATCTTGGCCAGGAAGACCACGGGGCGGCGGACCATCAGCGGCAGGAAGATGGAATCAGAGAACGACAAGTGGTTGGAAGCGATGATCGCCGCACCCCCGCCGGGGATGTTGTCCAGGCCCTTGACCCAGGGGCGGAAAAGCAGCTTCAGGACCGGACCGAGGAAGATCCTCTTCATGACCCAATAGAACACGTGGTGAACCTCTCCGGAAGGCGGCCCCCAGGCTCTCCGCACCGGGCCTGGTCAGCAGTTCAATGCAACCCTACTCTAGTGAGATTTGGCCGGAACAGTGACACGATGGACTCATGACTGAAAGCAGCGTCCCGCCCCGTCCTGCCGCTTTCAGCTATCCCGGGCATGGAGCAAACGCACAGGTGGGCGTGGCAATCTGCCATGGATTCACCGGCAGCCCGCTGAGCGTGCTGCCGTGGGCCGAGCATTTGGCCGGGCAGGGATATGCCGTCTCGGTCCCGCTGCTGCCCGGGCACGGAACGGACTGGCGCCAGCTGGCCAGGACAGGATGGCGCGACTGGTACCGCAGCTACGAGACCGCGTTCCTGGAGCTCCAGGCACGCACCGAAACGTGCTTTGTGGCGGGACTGTCCATGGGCGGGGCGGTGGCCCTGCTGACCGCCTCCCGGCATCCGGTGGCAGGGGTCTCGGTGGTGAATCCGGGGCTCAGTTTTTACGACCGCCGCATCCATATCATTGGGGTGCTCAAATACTTCCAGCGCACAACCATCCCCATCCAGGAGGACCAGCCGACGGCGCCAGCCACCGAAGACGGCGACTACTCCCGCACGCCGCTGGCGGCCGTGCACGAGCTCAAGAAGCTCTTTGGCGCCGCAATCCGCGGCTTGCCCCGCATCACGGCCCCGGTCCAGGTCTTTAAGTCCAGGACGGACATTGTGGTTCCGCCCTCGTCGTTGGCATTGCTCCGGCAACGGCTCGGACCGCGCCTTACTGAGGTGGTGGACCTTGCCAGCAGCGGCCATGTGGCTACGCTGGACGTGGACGCGCCGGAGATCTTCGCCAGGTCCAGCGCCTTCATCCGCGCCCATGCCCGATTGACCAGCACTTCGGAGACCCCATGACGTCCAGCCCGGACCACAGTCCCTTCACCAGCGCGTCCAGCGGGGGCGGGCCCAGGACCGGCGTGGTCCTCTCCCATGGCTTCACCGGCAGCCCCCATGGACTCCGCCTGTGGGCGCAGGCCTTTGCCGCTGCCGGACTCGCTGTGCGCATGCCCTTGCTGCCGGGACATGGCACCAGCTGGCAGGACCTCGCCCGGACCCGCTGGCAGCAGTGGCACGGCGCGCTGGATGATGCCTACCTGGAGCTGGAAGCGGAGTGCGACCACGTGTTTGCGGCGGGGCTGAGCATGGGCGGCGCGCTGGCCCTGCGGGTTGCGGCCACACGCCCCGTGGCGGGAGTGGTGCTGGTCAATCCCGCGCTGGTGATCGACGATCCCAGGGCTCCGCTCGCGGGCATCCTCAAGCTGGTGTTGAAATCCACGCCGGCCATTGCCAACGACATCCTCAAGGAAGGCATGGACGAGGGCGCGTATACCCGCACCCCGGTCGCGGCGGCCCATGAGATGAACAAGATGTTCAGGGACACCATCCGGCTGCTCCCCCGGATCACCGCCCCAGTGCAGGTCTATAGGTCCACCGTGGACCACGTGGTCTCCGATGCGAGCATCGCCGCGCTGCGCCGTGGCTTGAGCGCGCCCGTGGAGCTGGTCCGGCTCGACAACAGCTACCACGTGGCCACCATGGATAACGACGCCGAACGCATCTTCCAGGGGTCGGTGGAGTTCATCCGCCGGGTGCTGGCCGCCGGCGCAGCCCCGGCGGCGGGAAGCCAGGAGGTGCAGCATGAACAGGCATGACTCCGGCTCCCCCGACTCTGCGGACCAGGGAGCGAACCAGGACGACGCCGTCTGGCTGGACCTGGTGGCGCGGCTGGAAGCTGACACCGCTTCCGGTGCGCCGGATCCCCGCACCCCGGATCCGGTGCCGCCCGCAGAGCCGGAGGCTCCGGCAGCCCGGGGAACCGCGTCCTTCCGCGATTTCGATCCCCTGGGCCTGGCGGGCGCAGCCCCG
>NZ_JBNHFD010000045.1:0-28444 GCF_059089865.1 Arthrobacter sp. Y3221157 | reverse complement strand
AGTTCACCAGGCCGCGGTTCACCAGACCGCCGCCCCGGAACCCGGCGGCAGCACCGCCGTCGTGCTTCCCGAGGCCCCCGCCTTCCGCAGCCGGGACACCGGCGAGGCCTACCGGAAGAAGATCGCGGCCGCGCAGCATGAGATTGCCGAAGGCAACACCTACGAGGTGTGCCTGACCACCACCCTCGAGGCACAGGTTTCGGCCGATGCCCTGGACCCGTGGCGCATCTACCTTGCGCTCCGCGGCCGGAATCCTGCACCCTTCGCAAGCTTCCTCCGGCTGGACGGGGTAACGGTGGCAAGCACCTCGCCGGAGCGGTTCCTGAGAATTGCGTCCGACGGCGGCATGCGCGCCGAACCGATCAAGGGGACCCGCCGCCGGGCTGCCGATGAGCAGGAGGACGCACGGCTGCGGGCGGACCTCGCCACCTCGCTGAAGGACCGGGCGGAGAACATCATGATCGTGGACCTGCTGCGGAACGACCTCAGCCACTTTGCGGTCCCCGGCTCCGTCACGGTCAGCAGGCTGTGCGCCATCGAAAGCTACGCCACCGTGCACCAGATGGTCAGCACCATTGACGCCCGCCTGCTGCCCGGCTCCTCGCGGGCGGAGGCAGTTGCCGCCTGCTTCCCTGCTGGATCGATGACCGGGGCGCCCAAGATCAGCACCATGGCCATCCTCGACCGGCTGGAGGAAGGCCCGCGGGGGCTGTATTCCGGCGCCATCGGCTACTTCTCGCTGAACGGCGCCACGGATCTCGCCGTCGCCATCCGCACCCTGGTGGTCAATGCCCGGGGTGACGGAACGGCGGAGCTCACGCTGGGCGTCGGCGGCGCCATCACCGCCGATTCCGTACCGGACGAGGAGTACGAGGAGATCCGGACCAAGGCGTATGGGGTCCTGTCCACGCTGGGCACGGAGTTCCCGGAGGACTGAACGCCCCGCTCGGCGGGCGGCCGGCGCCGGGCAAACCCGCCCTGGCCGGGCCGGCTAACCCCGCCGGGCAGGCCTGTCGAACTTCCAGCCCTCGGCTTTGAGTTCCGGGATGACCTGGTCAACCGCTTCCACCGTCTGGGTCCTGTCGCCACCGCCGTCGTGCAGGAGCACCACGCCGCCGGGCCGGATCCCTTCGCGGATCCGGCGGACCAGTTCAGGCGTTCCCGGCGGCTCCCAGTCCCCAATGGTCAATTGCCAGCCGAGAGGCTGCATTCCCAGTTCTGCTGCCACTTGAGGCGTCTGTCCCCAGCTCCCGTAGGGGGCACGGAAGTAATCGATTTTCGCGTCCGGGACGGCTTCACGGATCACGGCGCTGGTTTCCAACAGGTCCGCCTTGATGGCCTCCGGGCCCCACGTGGCCATGTTGTCGTGGTGCATGGTGTGGTTGCACAGAAGGTGGCCCGCAGCAGCGATCTGCCGCACGATCTCGGGGTACTGCTTCACATGGTCGCCCCACAGGCAGAACGTTGCCTTGACGTGGTGCTTCTCCAGCACGGCCAGCAGCTTGGGGGTGCTGATGGGGTCGGGACCGTCATCGAAGGTCAGGCTAATGTACTTGCCGTCATGTCGGGTCGAATCGACAATCGCCGGGGTTGCCCGGTCCGCCTGCGCCGGCGTTGCTGCGGCCAGGCTTGCCGGAACGGAGCCACCTACTGCCAGGACTGCGGCGGCGAGAGGCAACGCGGCCTTGCGCACGGAAATGAGGCGGCGAGTCGGGAGGGGCATGTTTTTCCTTCCTGTCGTCATGACCGCCCCAGGCACAGTGCCGGCCGCACTAGAAGGCCGGAGAACAGCGATGTCTGCGGACCAAGGCAGCATTGACAGCCGGAAGGGTCATGGAAAACTTCCGGTAAATTCCGGAACCCGCTCAGCGTAGGCTTCCGCCCTGAATCCCGTCAAGGGTTTTTCGGAAATGTTGCCGGCTGCTTCAAAGCGGCCGATACATGAGGAGGGATTCAGCGGTTGGCGGTTGGAGCCGTGCTTTCCCGCACCACCAGCCGGGTGGCAAGTTCCACCCGGGGACTTTCCACGCCTTCGCCCTGCAGGATGCGCAGGACAGTGCGGGCGGCCAGCTTGCCCATCTCGGCCAGCGGCTGCCGGACGGTGGTGAGGGGCGGCGACGCCCAGCGGGCTTCCGGCAGATCGTCGAAGCCCACAATACTGATGTCCTCGGGCACCCGCAGGCCCTTCTTCCGCACCGCTTCATAAACGCCAAGGGCCATCTGGTCACTGGCTGCGAAGACGGCTGACGGCGGCTCGGCCAGCTCAAGCAACCGGCAGCCGGCACGGAACCCGGACTGGTAGTCAAAGTCCCCCTCCATGACGAGCCCGGGATCAAACGAGATTCCTGCCGCGTCCAAGCCGGCCCGGTAGCCGTCCAGCCGCGCCCTGCTGCACCAGAGGCCAGGCGCCCCTGCCACGAAGCCGATCCGGCGGTGGCCCAGTCCTGTCAGGTGTTCCGTGGCACCCACAGCACCGGTCCAGTTGGTGGCACCGATGGTGGGCACGTCCAGGTCAGGAACACCGGCCGGATCCACCACCACTGCCGGCACGTGGAGGCGCTGCAGCTCGGCGCGAAGGAACGAATCAAGGTCCGTGGTGACCAGGATGGCACCGTCACTGGCCCTGGCGCTGACGTTGTCCAGCCATTGACGGGTGGATGTTGGATTGCTCTGGCGGTGGATGGCGGATACGACGGTCGAGGCGCCGGCTTCATTGGCGGCTTCCTCCACGCCGCGGATAATTTCCACGGCCCACGGGCTGTCCAGGTCATTGAACACCAGGTCGATGAGGCCGGACCGGACGTCCGGGCGGACGCCCCGCCGCTGGTACCCATAATCCCTCAGCAGCGTTTCCACGCGTTCCCGGGTCTGCGGTGCAACATCGCTGCGGCCGTTGAGCACCCTGGAGACAGTGGGCACCGATACTCCGGCTTCGGCAGCAATTGCCGAAATGGTGACTGTCCGGCGGGGGCTCTCCTGCACGCATTCCTCCTGGTCCGCTGCAAGTATAGGCCCTCGCGCGGCAGCCCAGGCGTCACAGGTTTTCGAGAAACCCTTGACGCGCTCTCCGGAATGTTCCTAACCTACAACAACCAACTTCCGGAAAGTTCCGGAAGTTCGTTCATCGGCCTTATGTGGTCCGACTGACTCTGTACCTCAAAGGAGAGCTCTTTAATGAAGGTTGCCCAACTAGTCGCCGCCGCAGCGCTGGCGTCGACGTTTGTCCTTCCCACGGCACTGCCCGCAGCGGCCGGCCAGAACAACCAGCCGCAGGCACCGGGCATTGCCAAGCAGGACACCCTGCGCTGGGCTGCGCCCAAGGGCGTACGGATCGGAACAGCCGTAGCCGGCGGCGGCCACCACGAAACCATGCCCTACCCCAACCCCTTCACTTCCGACGCACAGTACCGGGAAGTCCTCGCTGCCGAGTTCAGCTCTGTCTCGCCTGAGAACCAGGCCAAGTGGGAGTTCATCCACCCTCAGAAGGACCAGTACCGGTTCGCCGAGATGGACGCCATTGTTGAATTCGCCCAGCAGCACGGACAGGTGGTCCGCGGCCACACCCTGTTCTGGCACAGCCAGAACCCCGCATGGCTGGAGCAGGGCAACTTCAGCAAGGAGGAACTGCGCTCCATCCTGAAGGATCACATCACTACCGTCGTGAGCCGCTATGCAGGCAAGATCCAGCAATGGGACGTCGCGAACGAAATCTTCAATGAAAACGGCACCTTGCGCACCACCGACAACATCTGGATCCGGGAACTGGGTCCGGAGATCATCGCCGACGCGTTCCGCTGGGCCCATGCGGCGGATCCGAACGCGAAGCTCTTCTTCAATGACTACGGCGTAGAGAGCATCAACGCCAAGAGCACGGCCTATGTGGACCTCATTTCGAAGCTCCAGGCCCAGGGCGTCAAGGTGGACGGGTTCGCTGTCCAGGGCCACCTGAGCACCCAGTACGGCTTCCCGGGTGACCTGCAGGCGAACCTTCAGCGCTTCGATGACCTCGGCCTGGAAACGGCTGTCACTGAGATCGACGTCCGCATGAACATTGCCGCCGGGGCAACCCCCACGGCGGAGCAACTCGCCAAGCAGGCCAGCTACTACCAGCGTGCGCTGGAAGCCTGCCTGAACGTTGAGGACTGCAACTCCTTCACCATCTGGGGCTTCAACGACAAGTACTCCTGGGTGCCTGTCTTCTTCAGCGGCCAGGGCGAGGCAACAGTGATGTGGGAGGACTACACCCGCAAGCCGTCGTACTACGCACTGCAGTCCACCCTTCTGCAGGCAAACCCAGGCGGAGAACAGCGCTCAAGCCACCACCCCGCGTACCGGCAGTAACCACTGCCACCTGCAGTGCTGACAAAGCGGCCCGGAACCATCAGGTTCCGGGCCGCTTTTCTGTGGCTGCCTCATCACCTTCCGGAGGGGCCACTGAGCGGGCATCCCGTGGCGGCTAACCCTCCAGGGCGTGGATGCGATAGGTAAGCGTGTGCGACTGGCCCGGATCCAGGACGACCAGATCGCTGCCGGAATTGAAGGCATCTGGCGGGCAGCTCATCGGCTCCACCGCCAGCCCCTTCCGGCTGCGCAGCTCTCCTGAATAGAGCTGGACCCAGGGGGCTTCTGCTCCCGTAGATTGAACCACCGCCGACAGCTGGAGGCCGGGGTTGCGCAGGATAACGTGCCACTCCCCCTCCGGCAGAGCGGTGAAGGCATGGTCCAGGGACTGCGAACCGATCCGGCGGGCAGCCGAGAAATCGAAGTCAGTGCCTTTCGTGTCAGCAAGGCCGGCGGGCCGGAGCAGCTCGTCCGTCAGGAGCACTTTGCCAGCCCGGAATCCCAACTCGCACTTGGCGATGTCCTCGCCGCCAACAGTGACATAAGGGTGTGAGCCGCAACCGTAGGGCGCCGGCGATGTCCCGCAGTTGACCGCGTTGAGCTTGATGTGCAGCCCGGCAATTGGGTCCAGCGCGTAGGAAGCCGTGAGCGCCAGGGGAAAGGGATACCCGGGTTCGCCGTGCAGCAGGTAAGTGAGCGTCACCTCGGCCTGCGAGCGCTGCTCCACACGCCATTCGCTCCACAGGGCAAGCCCGTGGAGTGCACTGCCGGTGGCTGCCTCGTTGACGGGTAGCTGGTAATGCTGCCCGCCGAAGGTGTAGGCGCCGCCGCTGACCCTGTTCGGCCACGGCATGAGGGTCTTCCCGGCAAAGGCGGGAGGAAGTTCGTCAGGAGGAAAGGGCAGGACCAGGTCCGTGCCGCGGAAAGAAAGCTGCTGAAGCCCTGCTCCAACAGTGGTGACCGCTGCGGTGTAGTCGCCCGCCTCGAGCGTGACGAACTCACCGTTGGTGTTGACGATGGATGACATGAGGTTCCTTTCCGGGAACACCGCCAGGGTCAGTCCTGGCCCGGTGGCGCGGTGCTTTGGCGGACAACAAGCGATGTTGCAAGGTCGAGGCGCAGGTTGTTGGGCCGTTCACCTTCCCGCAGGCGCAGGACCATCCGGGCGGCCTCTTCGGCCATCTCGATCAGGGGTTGGTGCACAGTGGTGAGGGCAGGGCTGGACCAGCGTGCCACCTGGAGGTCGTCGTATCCCACGATTGACAATTCGCCGGGAACAGCCAGGCCAAGCTGGCGTGCGGCGTCCAGGACCCCCAGGGCCTGCAGGTCGCTGCCGGCGAAGATGGCGGTGGGCCGCTGCTCCATCTGCAGCAGCTCAAGGGCGTGGCTTCGGCCGCCGTCCACGTGGAAATCGCCGTACCGGATGAGGGTCCGGTCGATGGGAATGCCTGCAGTGTTCAAGGCGGAGCTGTAGCCATCGATCCGGGCCAGGGAGCACATCATGTCCCCAGGACCGGAGATGGCGGCAATGCGGGTATGGCCAAGGTCAATAAGGTGGCGCGTGGCCATCATGCCCCCGGCCCAGTTGGCCGACCCCACCGAAGGCACATCGGGGGCAGGGTCGCCTGCCGGGTCGATGATCACGAACGGGATGGAGCGCGCGTCCAGCTGCTGCCGGTACTCCTGTGGCAAATCGGAAAAGACCAGGACCACGCCGGCCGGCCGGCGTGCCATCACGCCTTCAACCCAGTCAGCTCCGGGCGCATGCCTCGTGCCGCTCTCGGTGAGGATGACGCTCATGCCATTCGCTTTTGCGACGTTTTCGACCCCGCGGATGATTTCCAGCGCCCATGCACTCTCGAGCTCATGGAAGACCAGCTCCAGGAGGAGGGACTTCGAAGCGGTGGTCTTCCGCCGCTTGTAGCCGTGCTCCTCGAGGAGCTCCTCAACTTTCGAACGTGTTTTACGAGAGACGTCGGAGCGCCCGTTCAGAACCTTCGAAATAGTGGACAGTGAGACGCCCGCCTCCTCGGCCAGCTGGGCGAGGGTAACGCGCGTATCGGGAGATGCAGGGCTGGACATGAGGACCAGCATAGCGGCAGTTTGCCTGCTGAGGGCCACAAAAGTTTCGTGCCTTGCGCTGTCGATGTAACGCAACTTACACTTGCAGGCATCACATAACTTTCGATCAAAGCATCGAAACTTTCGAGAGGCGTTCGAAGATGAACAAGCACGGATGGGTCGCCCGCAGTCTTGCCGGCGGTGCGGCTCTTGCCCTTGGCCTGACGATGGCCGGCTGCTCGGGAGGGTCCGGCTCGTCGAGCCGGCCCGAGAACGAGATCCACGTCGCCATGTACGGCGACGCAGGTAACACAGTTGAACAAAAAATGATCGACGCCTTTAACGCCACCTCCGAGGTGAAGGTTGTCCTCGACAAAATCCCTGGTGCCGAGTACCAGTCGAAGCTGCAGACCATCATGGATACGCCAACCGCGCCGGATATCTTCTTCAACTGGGGCGGCGGCAGCATCAAGAGTTTCGTGGATGCCGACCTCGTGCTCCCCCTTGACGATTTCATCAAGGAAGATCCTCAGCTGAAGGACGCCTTCCTGCCGTCAGTGTTTGACACTGCCGTTATTGACGGAAAGTCCTACGGCATCCCGATGCGCGGCACGCAACCGGTCATGCTCTTCAACAACTCCAAGGTCCTCGCTGACGCTGGCATCACTGCCCCGCCGGCAACCTGGGAAGAGCTGCTCGAGGACGTGAAGATCCTCAAGGACAAGGGCATCACCCCCATCGCGCTGGGTGCCGGCGACCGGTGGCCTACGCTGATGTGGTTTGAGTACCTTTACGACCGGGTTGCCGGAGATGGCCTCTTCAAGAAGGCCCTCGAAGGGGACACCAGCGTCTGGGAATCTGAAGACAGCCGCAAAGCCCTCGGCATGCTTCGGGAACTGGTAGATGCAGGAGCCTTCGGCACCAACTTCGACTCAGTGAAGTTCACCGACGGCGGGTCCCCCGCCCTGCTTGCCAGCGGCAAGGCGGGCTTTGAACTGATGGGCTCCTGGGAGTACTCCACCCAGCAGAGCAACGACGCGCAGTTCGCCGCGGAGGTCCTCGGCTACAGCGAGTTCCCGAAGATCGAAGGCGGAAAAGGCGACGAGAACAACCTCGTGGGTAACACCAACAACTTCTACTCGATCCACAAGAACACCCGCTACCCGGAAGCCGCCCGCGATTTCCTGAAGCTCATGTACTCGGACCAGTTCGTGCAGGAGCAGGTAGGAATCGGTAACCTCCCCACCACCTCGAACACGGAGAAATTCCTCGACCAGGCGGCGGATCCCGAATACGCAAAATACCAGTTCGACCTGGTCAAGGAAGCGCCGTCGTTCCAGCTTTCCTGGGACCAGGCGTACCCGCCGGAAGCAACTGTCACCATCCTCACCGCCGTCTCCCAGTTCTTCAGCGGACAGATTGACGAAGATGGCTTCATCAAGGCAATGCAGAGCCTCTAGGAAAAATCATGACCACGACGCTTGCAAACCGCAGGCGCCCGGCACGCGCGGGCGGCCCCGAAGAGGGCCGTCCCGCGCGCCGGGGCGGCTCCTCGTCGAGCCGCCCCGGCTTTGTCTGGGCCCTTCCTGCCACCATATTCTTCGGACTTTTCGCGCTGGTCCCGCTTGTCGCGGTGGCAGTGCTGTCCTTCACCACGTGGAGAGGCCTCGGCGACCCCAAGTTCGTAGGCTTCAAAAACTGGGAATCGCTCTTCCAGGACCCGGTCATGCTTCAGAGCCTCTGGCTCAGCCTGCTGTTCATTGTGCTTGGCATCGTGACCCAGACACCTCTGAGCATCCTGCTGGGGGTCTGGGCGGCGGGCACACAGAAAAACCGCGCCATCCTGAGCGCCATCTACTTCGTTCCGCTGCTGCTGTCCTCGGCCGCGATCTCCGTCCTGTGGCGTGCCCTTCTTGACCCCAACTTCGGCATTCCCGGCCAGATGTCCTGGCTGTTCGGAGACGGCAATATCCTGGGCAGCCAGACGGGTGCCATCGCGGTGCTGATCTTCGTGGGCATGTGGCAGTTCACGCCGTTCCACACGCTCATCTACCAGGGCGCAGCGAAGCAGATTCCGCATGTCCTCTACCAGGCCGCATCAATTGACGGCGCAGGCACAGTCAGGCAGTTCTTCAGCATCACCCTGCCGCAACTGAAAAACAGCATCATCACGTCCGTGATCCTGATGGTGGTGGGTGGCCTGACCACTTTTGAAACAGTCCTCATCCTGACTAATGGCGGACCGGGCACCAGCACCACTATCACCGCTTTCCACATGTACCAGGAGGCGTTCCGCCGGTTCGATTTCGGCGCCGGCAGCGCCATCGCCCTCGTACTCGTCGTCATCTCCACGGCAATTTCCTTCGCTGTGGTCCGCGTGTCCGGATACGACAAGATGCGCAGTTCCCTGGAGGGGCTCTAAATGAAAACGCGTCCGAATTACCTTGCCGGCATCGGAGCCTTCATCTGGCTGGCCATCGTAGCGGTGCCGTTGTACGTCATGCTGTCTGCAACATTCCAGACGCGTGCCGAATTCGGCGACAATGGTCCGCTGTCCCTGCCGACCAGCTTCACGCTGCAGAACTATGTGGATGCCATCACCAGCGGGTTCGGCCGGTACTTCTTCAACACCGTCATCGTTACGGCCGGCGTCGTCGGCCTGGTCCTGCTCCTGGTACCCCCGCTAAGCTATGCGATCGTCCGGAGCCAGAGCCGTGCCGCCTCGGTCATTTTCCGCGTGTTCCTGCTGGGACTGGCGGTTCCCGCCCAGGCCGTCATCGTTCCGGTGTTCTACCTGATCAACACCGTGGGCCTCTACGACAACCTGCTGGGCGTCATTCTTCCGACGGCGGCCTTCGCCCTTCCGATCTGCACGATCATCCTCAGCGGAACCATGCGGGACATCACTCCCGATCTCTACGAGGCAATGGCCATGGACGGCGCCACCCCCGCACGTTCCTTCCTTCGCCTGGTACTGCCTCTGTCCAAGGGTGGACTGTCCACCATCGCGGTGTTCTCGGCACTTCAGGCATGGAACGGGTTCCTTTTCCCGCTGATCCTTACGCAGTCCGAATCAACCCGGGTGGTCACACTTGGCCTGTTCAACTTCCAGACGCAGTTCGGCATCAACATCCCGGGACTCCTGGCCGCCGTGACCCTCTCCATGGTGCCGGTACTGCTCGCCTACCTCTTCGCGCGCCGCGCGCTTGTCCAGGGCCTCATGGGCGCTGGCGGAAAGTAATCATGACGGAAACCAAAACCCACAGCGCGCCTTGGCGCGACACCACGGCCCCGCCGCAAGAGCGCGCCGACAGCCTCATCGCAGCCATGACCCTTCGGGAAAAGACCGCCCAGCTCTTCGGGGTGTGGGTGGGCGCCTCCACTGAAGGCGGCGAAGTGGCACCCCACCAAAATGAGATGAATCCTCCCGTCGACCTGGACGAAATCCTGCCGAACGGCCTTGGACAGCTCACCAGGCCGTTCGGCACAGCACCAGTGGACCCTGCCCTGGGCGCCTTGTCGCTCCAGCGGACCCAGCAGCGTATCGCCGCAGCCAACCGTTTCGGCATCCCTGCCCTGGTCCACGAAGAATGCCTCGCCGGCTTCGCCACCTGGCAGGCCACCGCCTATCCGGTCCCCCTTGCCTGGGGTGCCACCTTCAACCCGGAGATCATCCGTACCATGGGCGCAGCGATCGGCGCTGACATGCGCTCCGTAGGCGTGCACCAGGGCCTCGCCCCCGTCCTGGACGTCGTACGTGACGCCCGCTGGGGACGGGTGGAGGAAACCATCGGCGAGGACCCCTATCTCATCGGAACCCTGGCCACCGCGTACATCCAGGGCCTGGAGAGCAGCGGCATCATCGCCACCCTCAAGCACTTCGTGGGCTATTCGGCGTCCAAGGCCGGCCGGAACCTCGCACCTGTTTCCGTTGGCGCCCGGGAGCAGGCGGACGTCCTGCTGCCGCCCTTCGAGATGGCCATCCGCGAGTCGGGCGTCCGTTCCGTCATGCACGCCTACACGGACATGGATGGCGTGCCCACCGCCGCCGATGCCTCCCTGCTCACCGGGCTCCTCCGCGATACGTGGGGCTTCAGCGGCACGGTAGTGGCCGACTACTTCGGGGTGGCCTTCCTCAAGAACCTCCACGGCGTCGCCGGATCCCTCGGTGAAGCCGCGGCCGCCGCGCTGGCGGCGGGCGTCGACGTCGAACTTCCCACCGTGCACGCTTTCGGCGAGCATCTCATTGCGGAGATAGAGGCCGGGCGCCTCCCCGCGAGCATGGTGGACCGTGCCCTGCACCGGGTCCTCGTGCAGAAAATTGAACTGGGCCTGCTTGATGAGGACTGGTCGGCGGTTCCGCCTGCCCTGGCGAACGCCGACCTGCTTGATACCGCCGGGCTGGAAGGCAGCATCACGCTGGATACCGAGGCCAACCGGAAGCTCGCCGCCCTGATTGCCGAGCAGTCGATCATCCTCGCCAGCAACAACGGCATCCTGCCGCTGGCGAATCCCGGCCGCATCGCCGTCGTCGGACCGAATGCGGACAATACCCAGGCATTCCTTGGCTGCTACTCCTTCCCGGCGCACGTCGGCGGGCAGCATCCGGAGGTCCCGGTTGGCATCGAACTGCCTACCGTGGCGCAGGCCCTGCGGGCCGAATTCCCGGACAGCACCGTTACTGTGGCAGCGGGCTGCTCGGTTGACGGCTCCTCCACCGAAGGGTTTGACGACGCCGTTGCTGCCGCCACTAACGCCGACGTCGTCATCGCCGTCCTCGGAGACCGCGCCGGACTGTTCGGCCGGGGAACCAGTGGCGAAGGCTGCGACGCGGAATCGCTGGTGCTCCCGGGCGTCCAGCAGCAACTGCTGGACCGGCTGATCGGAACCGGCGTTCCGGTAGTTGTCGTACTCCTCACCGGCCGCCCCTATGCCGTTGGCTCCGCCGTCGAGAATGCCGCGGCAATCGTCCAGGCATTCTTCCCCGGCGAAGAAGGCGGCCCCGCCGTTGCAAAGGTCCTCAGCGGCCGGGTCAACCCAAGCGGGCGGCTCCCTGTCAGCATCCCCGCCCGGCCCGGGGCACAGCCCTCAACATACCTGGCATCCAAGCTGGCCCGGGCAAGCAGCGTCTCCAATATCGATCCGGCAGCGGCCTACCCGTTCGGCCATGGCCTGAGCTACACCACTTTCGAGTGGAGCACGCTAACCGTGGACGGACCCACCGCAGTGCCGGTGGACGGCGAAGCCAAGGTGAGTATCACCGTCACCAACACCGGGGACAGGGCCGGAACAGAACTTGTCCAGCTGTACCTGTCTGACCCCGTGGCTTCAGTTGTCCGCCCGGAGCAGCGGCTCGTAGGCTATGCCCGCGTACCCCTGGAACCCGGAGCTTCCGCCCGCGTAGCCTTCACAGTCCCGGCCGACGTCGCGTCTTTCACCGGCCGGGACGGCCGGCGGATCGTCGAGCCCGGTGATCTCGAGCTCGGCTTCGGCGCCTCAAGCGGGGATATCCGCCTGCAGGCAACAGTCGCCCTCACCGGCGAAACACGCACCGTGGACCATACCCGCCGGCTGCACTGCGACGTCCAGGTTAAGCCGGGCAACTGATGTACCGGCCGGGGTTTCCTGCCCGGCGCCCCGGCCGTACACCTCACCTTGCAGCACAGGACCCAACAGTCCACGAGCGAAAGGAAACCACATGGGCAACAGCCCGCATCTCCTGACGATTTCTGCCACTACCCGCTCCGAGGCGGACGAAAAGCTCAATGCTTCGGTCCGGCAGCTCCGCGACCTTGCCAGGGAATACCCCAGCATGGGGATCCTCGTGACAAAACGGGGCGCGGGGCACTTCACGGTTGAGCTCACCGACCAGGTGCCCTATGGGCAGACATGGGAATCCGAGAACCACCTGGACACCGCCGGCTGAACCGCCCGAGCCATGCGGCAATCCCACACCATCAAAGCTTCCAACGAGTTAGGTTTGCCGCGTGACGGACACCCCGCAATCCCCAAACGCCAGCCCCCGGCCGGCGCGCAGCTTCAAATACGTCCTGATGCTGGGAGCCCTGGCGGCGCTTCCCGCAGTCACGACGGACATGTACCTGCCGTCCTTGCCAGCCGTCGTTGAGGATCTGGAAACCACCCAGGCCGCTGCCCAGCTAACGTTGTCCGGAACCCTCCTCGGCGGCGGCATAGGGCAACTTGTCATCGGCCCGTTCTCGGACCGGTTCGGGCGGCGGTTGCCCGTGGTCATCGGCATCTCCATGCATATCGTGATTTCGCTGCTGTGCTCCATTACACCCGACATCGAGACGCTCACCGGGCTGCGCGTCCTGCAGGGCTTCTTCAATGCCGCGGCCGCCGTGGTGGCCATCGCCGTCATCCGTGACCGGTTTGTAGGCTCAGCCGCCGCCCGCCTGCTCTCGCGACTGATGCTGGTCATCGGCGTCGCTCCCCTTTTTGCCCCCACTGTGGGCCAGGCCGTCGCCGGGATCTGGCACTGGCGTGCCGTCTTCTACGTACTGGCGCTCATCGGCGTCGTCCTGGTGGCCATCGTGTTGAAGTTCATGCCCGAAACTCTGCCGGGCGGCAGCCGCAGCCCTGGCCACCCCCGGCATGTTGCCGGCGCCTACTGGTCACTCCTGCGCGACAGACACTTTATGGCCCTGGCCGTCATACCGGGGCTCGGCCTGGCCCTGATCATGAGCTACGTGGTGGGTTCCCCCTTCGTTTTCCAAAACGAGTACGGCTTCACCGAGCAGCAGTTCGCCCTCGCCTTCGCGCTCAACGGTGCTGCGCTTGTCCTCTCGGCACAGCTGAATGCCATGCTGGTCCGGAAGTTCCCGCCCGTGCGCCTCCTGCGCACTGCCGTTCTTGTCCAACTGGCCCTTGCAATGATCCTCCTGGCCACGGTGGCCACGGGCGCCGGTGGAGCAGTGGGCCTTATGGCAGGGCTTTGGCTTGTATTGGGTGCACAGGGAATGATCCCAGCGAATGCCTCCGTGCTCGCCTTGCACAACTACGGGCACATGGCCGGGACCGCGGCCGCCGTTATCGGGGCCTTGCAGTCCGGCGTCGCCGGGCTTGTCAGTCCCCTGGTGGGACTGCTGGGTGGAACCGCGCTCTCAATGGTGGGCGTCATGATCGGCAGCTGTGTTGTGACAGTGCTTGTGCTTGCCGTCGGAACCCCTGCCTACCGCAGGGGCGGATGGCCGGACCACGCGGACCGCCCGGATGACGAGCGGGTCCCGGCCGAGGACTAGCAGTACACGCCCAGGCCCTTACTGCACCGTTGCGGTCAGCCGGGCAACGTTGTCCACGTAGCGCGCTGCAAAGGGACGGTTGCGCCACACGGGGAGCTTGAGCTCGTGCGAAATGTCCCGGTAGGTGTCCTCCACCGCCCGCATCTTGGTGACGATGTCCTCGCCGAGCAGCATCACGGACACCTCGAGGTTCAGCGAGAAGGAGCGCATGTCCATGTTGCTGGAGCCCAGGACTGCAACCTCGTCATCGATGGTGAAGTGCTTGGCGTGGAGCACGAACGGGGCCTTGTAGAGGTAGATCCGGACGCCGGCCTCCAGTAGTGCCTCGTAGTAGGACTGCTGGGCGTGGTGGACCAGGAACTGGTCACCCTTCTCGGAGACGAAGAGTTCCACGTCCACGCCCCGCTGGGCTGCAGTGGTGATGGCGTATAGCAGCGAGTCGTCCGGCACGAAGTAGGGGCTGCAGATGGAGATTCGGTGCTGTGCGGAATAGATGAGCGTGTTGAACAGGCGCAGGTTGTTCTCCGTGATGAAGCCGGGGCCGCTGGGCACCACCTGCGCGGTGACGTTGCCCGGGTGGGCGTTCGCCGGCAGCTGCAGCTGATGCTCCAGCGACTCGTCGGTTTCGCTCAGCCAGTCCGTGGCGAAGACAACGTTCAGGGTGGTGACAATGGGGCCGTGCAGGCACGCCATCAGTTCCACCCATTCCCTTCCGGCCTTCCGGTGTCGGGGGTTGTTGTAGGAGGGCTCGATCAGGTTCTGGGAGCCGGTGAACGCGATTTCGCCGTCGATCACCATGATCTTGCGGTGGTTCCGGAGGTCCGGCCGGCGCCACTGGCCGTGGATGGGCATGAGCGGGAGCATCCGCTTCCATTGGATCTTGCCCGCCCTGAGGCGCTTAAGGAGTTTCTTGTAGCCCTGGACCCGGAGGGTGCCGATGTGGTCGAAAAGCACGCGCACTTCCACGCCCCGTTCGGCCGCCTCCTCCAAGGCGGTGAGCAGGTCGTCGGTGATGTGGTCCGTGCTCATAATGTAGAACTCTGCGTTGACGAACTTCTTCGCCTTCCGCACTGCTTCCGTCATGGTGAGGATGGAGTCCGGGTATCCGGGGAGGAGGTCAACCGAGTTGCCGTCCACCATGGGCAGGGATCCCAGCCGGCGGTTGAGTTCCGCGGCGGAGGTGACCCATTCCGGGCCCGGGTAATGGCTTTCGACGTCGGCGAGGGACGAGATACCGGCACGTACCCTCTCGTTGACCTCCTGCTGCTGCTCCCGGCGGCGCTTTGACAACTGGAAGTTGCCGAACAGCAGGAACAGGATGATGCCCACAAACGGGACAAAGAAGATGCCCAGCAGCCACGCCATCGCAGTGGTGGGCCTCCGGTTTCCGGGGATGATCCCAACGGCGAGCACCCTGATGACCAGGTCGGCGACGCCGAGCACCACCACCACCCACATCGGTGCGGTGCCGGCAAGCGAAAATGGCCACAACAACGGAAAAACCCCCGGGCTCACGGGCTCCCGGCGGACGGATTCCGGCCGGGGCACTCAGCCCAGCTTATCGGCGCGGCGCCGCACTAAGCTGGAGCCATGACGTCACCTGCTTCCGTGGTTCTTGTTTTCCTTGATCCTGCTTTCCCGGACGGCCGGCTGGCCGACGCGTCCCAGCCGCAGCTGCTGGTCACGGACCAGGGTGCCACCCGCGGTGACGGGGCGTTCGAGACTATGCTCGCCGTCGGCGGCAACGTCCGGAAAATCCAGGCGCACCTGGACCGCCTGGACGGTTCCGGGGAAGCACTGGACCTCGCGATCCCCGGGCAGGACCAGTGGCGCCGGGCCATTGCCGCCGCCATTGCCGAACACCGTTCCCAGCACCCTCCTGTTTCGGACGGCGATGATGAACTGGTGGTCAAGCTGGTGGTGACCCGCGGGGCTGAGGGCGCCGCTGCCCCCACAGCATGGGTCCAGGTTTCCCCAGTGGGAGCGGCCGCCCGCCGCCAGCGTGAGACCGGCATCGATGTCATCCTCCTTGACCGCGGCTATGACAGCGATGCCGCAGAGCGCGCCCCGTGGCTGCTCCTCGGCGCCAAGACCCTCTCCTACGCCGTCAACATGGCGGCGCTCCGCCACGCCCACAAGCAGGGCGCCGACGACGTCATTTTCATCTCCTCCGATGGCCGGGTCCTGGAGGGTCCCACGTCCACGGTGCTCCTTGCCCACGTGGACAAGTCCGACGACGGCACAACAGTCAAGCGCCTCGTCACACCGCAACTGGACAGCGGAATCCTGGCGGGGACTTCCCAGGGAGCACTGTTCAGGGCCGCCAGGGAAGCAGGCTGGGAACTGGGGTACGGGCCGCTGGTGCCGCAGGACCTGCTGGACGCCGACGCCGTGTGGCTGATCTCCAGCGTGCGCCTGCTCGCGCCCGTCAACCGGATTGACGGGCAGGAGATCGGGACGCCGTCGCTCCAGAAGGAGCTGACCGTTGAGCTGAGTGAACTTTTCGCCGGCATTCAGTAAAGGGCTGTTCCCCCGGCCGGCCGGCCCGTAGGGTGTGGTTCATGGATTCACGCGCGCCGCAGCCAGATGACAACCTGACCTTCGACGAGTGCTGGGACCTCCTGGCCGATGACACCCTGGGCCGCCTTGCCCTGGTGGTGGACGGCCATCCGGAGATCTTCCCCATCAACTACGTGGTTTACCGCCGCAGCATCACTTTCCGCACGTCCGGGGTGACCAAATTGTGGGGGGCCGCCCAGGAGCGCCCGGCCGCCCTGGAAATCGACGGCTACGATCCGCACACGGAGGAAGCTTGGAGCGTGGTGCTGCGCGGGGACACCGAAATCATGGAAGACCAGGCGGAAAAGGACGCGGTGGACGCGTTGGGGTTGGAGCCTTGGCAGCCCGGAGAGAAGAGCCACTACATCCGGATTTCCCCGCGGGCCCTGACCGGCCGCCGCTTCAGGGTGGCCCGTCCGGACATCTGGAACACCCGCCTGCAGGACCGGCGGCGGGCCTCGTTCGAATAGTCCGCTTCGCTGGGCCAGCCGGCATTGAAAGCGGTGTACGGGCGTGTTAATCAAGACGCTTGCCGGATGTTTAGTCTACGCGTAGAGTCTACACTGTAGATAGGCGCCAATCGCGCTTGTGGGGTCCTCCTTTCGTGAAGGACCCAGTTCCACTCCATTGCCCCGTGCACGGCATGTGAGGTCTGTTGCTGTAGCCGAACGGCAGCGCCACCGCACTTAGCGAAGGGAAGCCGTCATGGCACATTCGCAGTTCGACATCTTTCTCCGTGAAGCTACCTACCTCGACCAAACCTCTGAACACAGCCTGGACCGTGACCGCCTGTACGGGCTTTACACCAGCTGGTGCTTCATCAATCAGCAGGCACTCAGTCCGGAGGACAGCTTCTGGGCTGCCATGCGCGACAGGATCAGCCCGGACCGCACCGGCCTCCAAATGAAGGGCCCCGCGGCCACCGACTACATCATGGCCAGTTACCCGGGCCTGGTCTAGGACAACCGGGCCCAGGACACAACGGCGGCGTGAACCAAGGGCAAGGGCCCGCGGTTCCCGTCGCTTTTTTATGTCGCGAACAGCCGCCGGTGCCCGGTGCCGGCTCCTAAGTAGGAATGATCCGGAAAAGGAACTTCGTCCGGACCATGACCCACAGCAGCCCCAGCACCGCGGCGTAGGCAGCCGTGTTCAGCAGGACGTTCTCCTGCTGCAGCGCAGGGATGTTCGCCACCACGGCAATCAGCACCACGTGCATGATGAACACGTACAGCGTCGCGCGGCCCAGCGGAATCAGGAACCAGCCCAAAGCCCGCTGCACCGGCTTCCAGTACGCGGTGAGGAATGCGTAGGCAGCGACCACCAGGACCAGGACGTTGAGGAGCCGGCCGGGTGCCAGGTAGGTCCGTGCAAAGAGGGCGTCGTAGACCGTCCGGTACACGGTGTCCGGGACGATGGCCAACCGGACATCGAAGCCGTTGGCAAGATAGGGGTTCCCCCAGGACAGGAAAGCCAGCAGGAACGTGAGCACCGTGCAGGCGGCCACCACCCATGTCCGCGCCGAAAGCCAGGTGACAATACTGCGCCGGTGGAATCCGGCCACCAGGCCGAGCACGAACAGCACCTGCCACACGAGCAGCGGGAACGAATCCTCGAACTGCGACGGCAGGAGCCGGAAGCGCGTGGCGGCGCCGACGGCGTAGACCGCCAGGGTGCCGGCCAGCACCCACACGGCCTTGCCCCGGTTGAGGGCAGCAAGAATAAAGGGGCCGGCCAGCAGCAGCACCACGTACAGCCCCATCACGTTGAACTGCCACGGACCGAACTGCAGCAGCAGGATGGCGGGGAGGACCTGGGCCGGCACCGGGAACTGGAAGAGTTGCTCCATTCCTGCATACAGGTCGTAGGTCCGGCCGGCGCCGTCGTGCCCTGCCCCGCCGGTCCCCTGGTCCGCGAAGGTTGTTAGCGCGTCGATACGGAGAACCGGCAGCAGGGAAGCCAGGAAGACGCCCACGAGGACTATCAGTGATGTCAGGTAGAGCTTGCCGGCGCGTCTGGACGTCAGGTCCACGACGGTTCCAAAATCGTCTTTCACCCGGGGCCCGTAGACCATGCCCACCACCAGACCGGAGAAGAGGACAAACAGTTCGGCACCCGAAACGAAGCCCACCGCCTCCTGGGTCAGGAGCTGGAACAGGGACGTCATGCCCAGGTGGTTGACCACGACGAACACGATGGCCAGTCCGCGCAGCAGGTCCACGCGCGAATCCCTGCCGGACGGGTCCGTGTAACCCCAAGCTGTTGCGGCGTGAACGCGCCGCGGAATCTGCCAGAGGGCCACCAGGAGGATGACGAGCGCGGCCCCTACTGTCCAGGCGGCAGCCCCGGCCAGCGTGTTGGCCCGGAGATAGTCGCTGCCGCCGGTGGACACTTCCGTGACGGGACCGGTCACCAAGGGCGAGGCCTCCAGCCGGTCCAGCGCCGCCCGGGCGATCTCCGGGCTGCCGGTCAGGAGCCAGTCGATGCTGGCCACGCCGGTGTCCCTGGTGCTGGTGCGCTCGTCCCAGACCACCGCGGCCGTCCTGCCAAACTCTGCCGCCGTGGCAGTGCCCACCACCTGGTCCCACCAGCCGGTCTTGATCTCAGCCTCGGACGCGCCGCCGGACGCGGGGCTGTAGAAGGCGGCGGTCTGCAGCAGGAACGGCTTGGCCCGCTCCTCGGCATAGGTGGCGTAGAAGTTTTCGCCGCCCGAGGCCGTCAGCATGTCCTCCAGTTCACCGGCGCGCGGAACGGTATTGACTGCGGCGCCACCGGCGGTGTCGTCATGGAAAGCCGTCAGGCCAACCCAGTCCACGGCATCATCACCCGGATAATACGGTTCGTAGGCGCTGTCAGACCCGTCCCAGGCCCTGTCGCCGTTGGTATCCAGCAAGGCGAAACCGTCGCTTCCGCGGGCCGGCGCGTTCCGGTTCCGGTCAAAGGGGTAGTCCTTGCCCAGGTACGGCTCCCAGACCATAACCGTCCGGCCGTCGTCGGAATCCCCAAATGCCGCGGAGACAGCCTGGAACGCCTTCCGGTATTCGGCGGGCTGCTGGCCCCACTCCACCCAGGAGGCGTTCATGTCCGGGGCAAACCGCACCAGCACCTGCCCATGGAACTGCGCGGTAAGCCGTCTGATTTCCCCGGCGAATGACTCGGCAGCCGTGGCGTCTATCTGGTCCAGCGGCACCGTGGGCTTGACCGTGAGCATGGCGTGGGCACCCTGGAGCGAGGACTGTTCAAGGAATCCCTTGATGTCGTTCTGCTCGGAGGAGCGGTAGGGAAAAGCGATGTCGTGTCCATAGACAGCCGGGGACGCTCCCAGCCGCTCGGCAAACCCTGCAGCGGTGTCCTCGCCCCATTCCAGGACGACGCCGAGCAGCGGCTTGCCCGCATCCGGTGCGGGTTCGGCTGCCCGGGCCGCCCCCGCCGGCAGGACCGCAGCCACACACGCAACAGCAAGTACGGCAAGGAACGCCCAGGCCACGCGAAGACGGGGGGTCAGGGCCGGACGGGTGCGGCGGCAGGGCGCGGCTGTTCGCATGTTCAAGGGACCCCCAGTGCTGGTCTTTCGCGGCGGGGCGCTGCCCCCCCCAAGAACTGTATCGGGCCGTCCCGCCGGGATGGGAAAGAAAGGCCCGCCCACCTGCGGTGATACCGCAGTCGGCCGTTCACCGGTGACCGCACCGCGCCGCCGCCTTCGGCAGCGTTTCCGCTTCAGTTACGCAACATGACGACGACGGCGATGCGGCCGCCGGTGCCAGATGTTACGTTTTTGGGGAGTAATGAGTACCGGCGCCAAGCCCTGACTGGCCGGTCGGCAACCCTCCTTCCGCGGCGGGGTGCCTCAGGTGAATACTCGGCATATCGACCAATTCGAGCTGCAAGCGTGAGAGAAGGAGACCCGTCGTGTCCGACGCCCCCGAAGAAAAGTTGTCCTACCGCCTCATCAGCGGCCCGGACAACCGTGAATTCTGTGAGCGGATCTCAACCGCACTCGCCGACGGCTACGTCCTGCACGGAAGCCCGACGGCAGCCTTCAACGGCACCAGCGTCATCGTGGCCCAGGCCGTGGTCCTGCCGGCCGCCATCGCATCGGCGGACGCCGCCGTCGCCACCGCTGTTGACGACCTGGAAGCAGCCAACGAGGACCTCGAGTTCGACGGCGAGGGCCACGCATGAGCTACGCAGGAGACCTGACGCCGGAGGAAGCCTGGGCCAAGCTTGAGCAGGGCGCCATCCTGGTGGACGTGCGCACCGAGGGCGAATGGGCGCACATCGGCATTCCGGACACCAAAGCCACGGACAACGATCCGCTGTTCATCCAGTGGACATTCCCCGGCGGCATTCCCAACCCGGATTTCCTGAAGGACCTGAGCCAGCAGGCTCCGGAGGATTCCAACACGGAGCTGGTGTTCATCTGCCGCTCCGGCCAGCGCTCCATCTCCGCCGCCATCGCCGCGACGCAGGCCGGCTTCACCTCCTACAACGTCCTGGAGGGGTTCGAAGGCGACCCGGACCGCTACGGCGAACGGACCGTCAATGGCTGGAAGAACCGCGGCCTGCCGACCAACCTGGGAAAGAACTAAGTGACCTTCAATAACGACGCCGCCGGCTGGAGCCCCGACACCCAGGCCGTCCGCGGCGGGCTGGACCGCACCAACTTCCAGGAAACGTCCGAAGCGGTATTCCTGAACTCGGGTTTCGTCTACCAATCCGCCGCTGCTGCGGAACGCGCCTTCACCGGCGAGGACGAGCGCTTCGTCTACTCCCGGTACGGCAACCCCTCCGTGGCGACCTTCCAGGAGCGGCTCCGGCTGCTCGAAGGAACGGAGGCGTGCTTTGCCACCGCCTCCGGCATGTCCGCCGTCTTCACCGCCCTGGGCGCCCTGCTCGCAGCCGGGGACCGCGTGGTGGCCGCCCGTTCGCTCTTTGGTTCCTGCTTCGTCATCCTCAATGAAATCCTGCCGCGGTGGGGCGTGGAGACCGTCTTTGTGGACGGTCCGGACCTGGAGCAGTGGCGCGCCGCCCTGTCCCAGCCCACAACCGCCGTCTTCTTCGAGTCTCCGTCCAACCCGATGCAGGAGATCGTGGACATCGCCGCGGTCAGCGAACTCGCGCACGCTGCCGGGGCCACCGTCGTCGTCGACAACGTCTTTGCCACTCCCCTGCTCCAACGCTGCGGCCAGCTGGGCGCGGACGTCATCGTCTACTCCGGCACCAAGCACATCGACGGCCAGGGCCGGGTGATGGGCGGTGCCATCCTGGGCACCAAGGAGTACATCGAGGGTCCGGTCAAGCAGCTGATGCGCCACACCGGCCCGTCGCTGTCGCCGTTCAACGCGTGGGTGTTGACCAAAGGCCTGGAGACCATGGCGCTGCGTGTCAACCACTCCTCCGCCACCGCCCTCCGGCTCGCCGAATGGCTGGAGCAACAGCCTGCCGTGAGCTGGGTGAAGTACCCGCTGCTGAAGTCGCACCCGCAGTACGAACTTGCTGCCAAGCAGATGCGCGCCGGCGGCACGGTGCTCACCCTTGAGCTCGCTCCGTCCGGCGGCCGCTCGGGCAAGGAAGCCGCTTTCGCGCTGCTGGACGGGCTGCGGATCATCGATATCTCCAACAACCTGGGCGATTCGAAATCCCTGATCACGCACCCCGCCACCACCACGCACCGTGCGATGGGGCCGGAGGGACGGGCTGCCATCGGCCTCAGCGACGGCGTGGTGCGCCTGTCCGTTGGGCTCGAGGACGCCGACGACCTGATCCGCGACCTCGAACAGGCCCTGAAACAGATCTAGCTTTCTCCCGGCGAAGCATTGTCCGGCTGCAGCTCCAGCCGGACGTCCAAGCTATCGCCCGCCTTGATGCGCGCCTTTTCCCGTACAGCTTTCTTGACGGGAAGCAGGTACGAGCCCATTTTGCTGTCCGGAAAGATGGACGTCAGCCAGCGGTGGCCGCTAATTTCCACCGCGACCTTGACCGAGCCGAAGGCCTTGTTGCCGGCCTCGCTTTGCTCTGCAATGTCGTCCGCCACGTCCGGCGGCAGGGTGAGGAAGTGCCAGCCCGCTTCGCCGGGATAGAGCCAAAGTTCGGCATGAAAAGAGTACGACGGCGCCACGCGCCGAGTATGGCACGTGGCCTTCCTTAACGCCACGGTTACGAACTGGCTAGGCCTGCCGCACCCGCAGCAGGTCTGGAACGGCATCGACTTCCGAGAGGTCCAAGTCGCCGCGCATGGTGACGTTCACGGCATGCCGCACCACGGCGCCGAAGCCCATGTCCTTGGCCGATGGTCCAGACAGCAACCGGTCACGGACCCGGCGCTGCTCGGCTGCCCCTGTGCCGCGGGCGATGATCGCTTCCACGCCTTGCCGCGCCAGGTCGAGCTCACCCTGTTCCTCCAGCACCGGCGCGAGGTACTCCACCAGGGAACGCACTACCTCGGGCGCGGGGGCCGGCCGGAAGCTTCCAAAGTCCAGCAGCTCCCCTCCGAGGCCCCCGCTGCTGGCCTGCCAGGAAGCCATCCTCAGCAGGACAGTCGGTACCGGTACAGGTTCCACGCCTTCCCGCCACTCCCGGCCGGCGGTCTCCACGAGGGCACGGACCAGGACCGCGAGGAGGGCCGCATCCTCGGCCCGCAGGCAGACGTCGGCCACCCGCACCTCCACGGTGGGATGGTTGCGGGACAGCCGGGCGTCGAAATAGATCATCCCTTCGTCCAGCATCACGCCCGTGTCCAGCAGCCTGCTGACCAGCCGGCGGTAGGCGGCGTAGGTGCCGTAGATGCCAGCCGGTCCCGCCGTCGGCCAGCGGTTCCACGCCTGGGTCCGGTAGCTTTCAAAACCGGTCTCCAGCCCGTTCCAGAACGGCGAGTTGGCGCTGAGCGCCGTCAGCACGGCCAGTTTGTCGCGGATGCGGTCAAGCACCGCCACGCCTTCTTCGGGTGACTCCACAAAGGTGTGGACATGGAAGCCGCACGTCAGCTGCTCCTGGGCGGTCAGCCCAAAGCGTTCCAGCATCCTGGCGTAGCGCGGATCAGGAGTGGTGTGGCTGTTCAGGCCCAGCGGCGAGGTGGCCAGCGCGGCGACGCGGGCGTTGTGTTTCTTCGCGGCCTGGTCTGCGAGCATCCGTCCGGCCCTGATCTGGTCCAACAGGCTGCCGGATTCAAGGCAGGGCCGGGTCTGGGTCTCAATCTGCTCAAGCTTCAGTTCGGCACTGAGGCCCGTCTCGTCGTCGTCATGGACCGTTTTGTCCTCGGTCTCAAGCGGATGCGGATCCTGGGCGGAATCGTCGGCAGCCACCCGGCGGCCGGACAGCAGCGCGTCGGCCAGCGCCAGCGGCTCCCCGGTCTCCGGATCAACAATCAGGAGCTCTTCCTCCACGCCGAATGTACGCATATTGACATTCTGCGGCAGCGGGAACGTATTTGAAGCGGCCCCGCCGTTCATGACGAAGCGTTAATGCTCAGTCCTGGAAGTACTCCACCTTGGCGCCGATGGTGTTCAGCCGCTCCGCCAGGTCCTCATACCCGCGCTCGATGACGTAGATGTTCCGCAGTTCGGACACCCCGCGGGCCGCAAGCATGGCCAGCAGCAGGCACGCTGCCGGCCGCAGTGCCGGCGGGCACCCGACTTCGGCCGCGCGCCACTTGGTGGGCCCGTTGACATAGATGCGGTGCGGATCCAACAGCTGCACCTGGGCCCCCAGCCGGTTCAGCTCCGTCAGGTAGATGGCACGGTTCTCGTAGACCCAGTCGTGGATCATGGTCTGGCCTGTTGCATTGGCTGCTATCACGGCGAAGAACGGCAGGTTGTCGATGTTGAGGCCGGGGAACGGCATGGGGTGGATTTTGTCTTCGGGTGCGTGCAGCTCCGACGGCTTGGTGGTGACGTCCACCAGGCGGGTCCGGCCGTTGCGCGCCATGTACTCGCCGGAGATTTCCAGCTGCTGCCCCATCTGGCCCAGCGTGGCCAGCTCAATCTCCATGAACTCGATGGGCACGCGGCGGACCGTGACCTCGGAATGTGTGACGATCCCGGCGGTGATGAGGCTCATGGCCTCAATGGGGTCCTCGGAGGGGAAGTACTCGATGTCCGCATTGATAACCGGCTTGCCCGTGATGCTGAGGGTGGTGGTTCCCACACCCTCGATGGTCACGCCCAGCATCTGCAGGTAGAAGCAGAGGTCCTGGACCATGTAGTTGGGGCTGGCGTTGCGGATGACCGTGGTTCCCTCGCGGTGCGCGGCGGCCATGATGGCATTTTCGGTGACGGTATCGCCGCGCTCGGTGAGGACGAAGGAACGGTCCTGGGCATCCGGCGGCGGTGCCTGGATGGCGTAGAAGCCCGCCGTGGCCTCCACCGAAAGCCCGAACTGGCGCAGGGCCTGCATGTGCGGCTCAACCGTGCGGGTCCCCAGATCGCAACCCCCGGCATACGGAAGCCGGTATCCCTCCGTCTCATCCAGCAGCGGTCCCAGCAGCATGATGACGCTGCGGGTCCGGCGCGCGGCATCCACGTCCATGGCCTCAAGGTCCAGGACGGCCGGCCGGCGGAGCCGCAGGTCGGTATCGTTCAGCCACGTGCACTCCACACCGATGCTGGTTAGGACCTCCACGATCCGGTTGACTTCCTCAATCCTGGCCAGGCGGCGGAGCACGGTGGTGCCGCGGTTGATCAGGCTGGCGCAGAGCAGGGCGACGCCGGCGTTCTTGCTGCTGTTCACGTCGACGGCGCCGGATAGGGTCCGCCCGCCCTCCACGCGCAGGTGCGTCATCTGCGGCTTGCCCACCTTGACGATGCTCCGGCCGAAGATGCTTTCCAGGCGCTGGATCATCTTCAGGCTCAGGTTTTGCTTTCCCTGCTCCATCCGGGCCACCGCGCTCTGGCTGGTTCCCAGCTCGGCAGCCAGCTGGCCCTGGGTCCAGCCCTTCTCGGTCCGGGCATCCCTCAGCATGGCGGCAACGTGCTCAGTTGTTTCCTGCGTCATGCCAGAAATATATCATAAATGAGTTATTTGGCGTCATTACAGCCGCGTAACGGCCCGTCCAGGCCGGACCCTACCCGCTTTATGCGATAGAAATCTTGTTGAGGGAACGCACAGTCATTCTTGAGCATGAGCCGCTTGTCCCGCAGGCACCCCGGCGGGAGACTGGAAGTGCACGTCCCTTCCCCGGCACCAAGGAAAAGCGCAATGCTCCGGCACCATGCCCGCCCGTTCGCGTTCAGGCTTGCCTGGCTGCTGGCGGCAGCCGTCCTGCTGGCCGTAGCGGGTCCTGCTTCCGCCGCGCCCTCCCCGGGCGAGGGCGGCCAGTCCCTGCTCGGCAACGACGTGTCATGGCCGCAATGCAACAAGGATCTGCCTAAGGGGCAGGCTTTCGGGATCGTCGGCGTCAACAACGGACTGGCGAACACCACCAACCCCTGCCTGGACGAACAACTTGAGTGGGCAGCCGCTTCCCCCGGCCTGCCTGGCCAGCCGGCGGTTTCGCTGTACGTCAATACCGCGAATCCGGGAAGCTCCGGCTCCTGGTGGCCTGTCAACGACGAGTACCCCATCGGGCGGCAGGTCCACAATCCCTACGGCCCCTGCAGGGAGGGGGACTACGGCAAAGCCTGCGCCTACATGTACGGCTGGGCGAAGGCCTACGACGACGCCTACGTCCGGGGAATCACTAATCCCGCCGACTATGTCTGGTGGCTCGACGTGGAGACCGAAAACAGCTGGTCCGGCGACAAGGACGCCAACCGCGCCGTCCTGGAGGGCATGACGGACTTCTTCCACAGCATCAACGTCAAGGGAGTGGGCATCTACTCCACGTCCCTGCAGTGGGGCCGGATCGTTGGCAACGTCAGCAGCACCAGCAACCTGTACCGATTGCCGAGCTGGCTGGCCGGCGCCCGCAACGCGTACCGGGCGGCCGGCGCGTGCCTGAACGCACCGCTCACGGGCGGGGGCACCGTGGTCCTGACCCAGTTCGTCGCGCGGGGTTTCGACTACAACCATGCGTGCACGCAGGAACCCTAGCTTCCCAGCCACACCATGTTCCAGGTGCCGGCAGACACGGCCGCCACCACTGCGAGTCCCGCCACGAGCAGGCCGCCCGCCAGCACCCACGCATCCAGCACACTGTAGGTTGAGGCGCGGGCCCAGGTTCGGGTCCCGCCGCCAAATCCACGCGCTTCCATGGTGACTGCCAGCCTCGACGCCCGCCGGATGGCCTGAACCAGGAGGCCGAAGCTTTGCCCCAGGGTGGCTTTCGCCCGCTGCAGCACGTTGCCGCGCGACCCCACGCCGCGCGCGCGGCGTGCCATGCCAATGGTTTGCCACTCCTCCGCCAGCAGGCCCACCAGGCGCATGGCGGCCAGGGTGCCCAGCACGAACCGGTGCGGCAGGCGGGCCTTCTGGGCCAGCGCGTCCGCGAGATCGGTGGGATCGGTGCAGCTCATCAGCAGCACCGCCGGCAGCGCAATCGCGAGCCCGCGGAGCATGAACCCGAGCCCCGTCTCCAGGGACCCTTCGCTCATGGTCCAGATGCCGACGTCGATCAGCGTCCTTCCGCTGTCCGGCGCGAGGATCGAGGTGCTCCAGCCGCCCACGGCGGCGGCGAGGATCAGCGGCCACCCGCGCTGCCAGAGCAGCGTGAGCGTGAGCCCGGCAAGCGGGAACAGCAGGACCTCGAAGGCCAGCGCCACCGAAGCGGACACCCAGTCGATGGAGAGCGCCAGGACCACGGTGATCAGGAGGACGGCGGCCAGCTTGCTGAGCGGATTGGCGCGGGTCAGCAGGGCGTTGTTGCCGCGCAGGTGCAGTTCCTGCCTCACAGGGCCACCTTTTCCACCGCGGCCAACTTCAGCTCGGTTCCGCCCAGGGCGGCGGTGAACTCGGCGTCGTGGGTCACGGACACCACAGCCGTGCCGGAGTCCAGGAGCTCGGAGAGGAAGGACGCCAGCTCAGCCCAGGTGTTGGCGTCCTGGCCGAATGTGGGCTCATCCAGTACCAGGACCTGCGGGCTGGCCGCCAGGACGGTTGCCACCGAGAGCCGCCGCTTCTCCCCGCCCGAGAGGGTGTAGGGATTGGCATCCACCAGCGGGGTGAGCCTCAGCCGCTCCAGCAGCTCGTCAACGCGGTCCTCGCCGTGGCCCAGATGGTGCGGGCCAAACAGCAGCTCGTCACGCACCCTGCCGGTGACAAACTGGTGTTCCGGCTCCTGGAACACCGTGCCTATCCGCTCGATCAGTTGCTCGGCCTTCCACCTGAAGGGGTCGATTCCCGCGCCCCGGCTCAGGCGGGTTGTTGCGGAGATCTTGCCCGCAACCGGCTCCAGCAGCCCCGCGAGGGTCAGTGCAAAGGTTGACTTACCGGCACCGTTGGGCCCGGTGATGGCAAGCGCCTGTCCGGCCCGTACCTGCGCGGTGATGTCCTCCTGCACCGGAAGCGGCTGGATTTTCCGGAATCCGCTGCGGCGCGGGCGTTCCCGGGACACAGCCACTTTCTCGGCGGCCAGCATCAGGTCTCCCGCGCCTGGGCCGGTGCCGGCTGCGCGGGGACGGGTGGCCGGCACGTAGCCGGGGACCCACACCCCGGCGGCGGCCAGCATGGTGCGGGCCTCGTCCAGGACCCGGTCCGGCGGACCGTCCAGGAGGACGCCAGGACCGGCGGCCGAGCCCGGCTGCAGGACCACGATCCGGTCCACCAGGTCCTTCCACACCGACACCCGGTGCTCCACCACCACCAGCGTGGCACCGGTTTTGTCCAGGCAGCGCGCCACGGCGTCCCGGACCTCCAGCACACCGGCCGGATCAAGGTTGGCGGTGGGCTCGTCCAGCAGGATCAGCCCGGGCCGCATCGCCAGGATGCCTGCCAGCGCAAGCCGCTGTTTCTGCCCGCCGGACAGCGCCGCCGTCGGATGGTCCAGCGGCAGGTGGGACAGCCCGACGTCGGCGAGCGCCTCGTGCACCCGGGTCCAAATGGCGTCGCTGGGGACGGCGAGGTTCTCGGCGCCGAACGCGACGTCGTCCCCGACCCTGGAGAGGACCACCTGGGTTTCGGGGTCCTGCTGCATCAATCCGGCACGTCCGCGCTGGCCGCGGGGGGACCCGCCGTCGACGAGCAGTGAACCTGACTCGTCGGAGTCGCCGGCCTCGCCGTCGTCGTTCACATCGCCCAGGACCCCGGCGAGGGCGTGCAGCAGCGTGGACTTGCCGGCGCCCGAGGGCCCGAGC